>CAZUHR010000271.1:0-4878 GCA_964620335.1 uncultured Desulfobacteraceae bacterium | reverse complement strand
TGATCGAAGGTGGTTCGAATCGCAATATCGGCATCGGTAACTGTTTTCAGGCTGAATGCCTCGATTGCCGTTTTCTCTTTTTCCTTTTTGAAGTGGTACCGGGAGGTTGTAAAAATCAGGAATGCTGTAAAAATCAACAGGCCGATAATGCCTGGAAGCCTGAGAAAATAAATAGCCAGTGCAAAGAAAAGGGACGTGGAAAAGGCAGCGAGCGCTGTAAAAAACCATCCCCCTATAACGGTTATCACGCCGGTTATTCTATAAACAGCGCTTTCCCTTCCCCAGGCCTGGTCGGATAAGGATGTCCCCATTGAAACCATAAATGTCACGTAAGTAGTGGAAAGAGGAAGCTTCAATGAAGTGGCGAATGATATAATTGCGCTTGCAACGATCATGTTCACTGATGCCCGCAAAAGGTCGAAAGAGGGTGCCTTTCCGCCTAAGGTAGGAATGGTTTGGTATTCACTCGGGTCGAGCCGGCTCGACGCTTTCTTTTTCAACCATGCGGGCATAACCCTTTTTGTAAACTCTAAAACAGCGTAAACCTGGCCTACAATAATGCGTGATAGGATGGACGAACCAAAACGTTCAACCCCTTCATACTGCCTTCCCAGGCCCAGTTCGGTTTGAGTAACTGTTCGTGATTTCCTGGACAACCATAACGTGGCAACCATTATTGCCCCGGCAATGAGCAGCAAAAACGTGCTGGATTGTATGGGTTTTCTCAGGGCTTCCATTGTCATTGTCAAGGGATTAGCGGACGCCGAGGCGACCTGATACGAGGTCAAACCGGCCAGGGGAACACCGATGAAATTTACAAGGTCATTGCTGGCAAAAGACAAGGCAAGCCCGAAAGTCCCAATAAGCACGATCGGTTTTAGGATGTTGATTTTGGTACAGAGCGTTAAGAGTTGAAACAGGACCGCAAACAACAAGAAATTTCCTGACAGGATAGTCCAGGTATGTGTCTTAATCCAGGCAACGCTTTCAGGAGTGAGAAAGGAAGTGCCTTTTGCCCCTTTTATCAGGATAAAATAAGTTATCACTGAAAGGGCAATCCCCCCCCAGAGACCGCTGTATCGCTTTAACCTCTTTTTGTAATCAAATGTAAACAAAAGGCGGGTTAGAAATTGGACAATCGCACCGGAGAAAAAAGCAATCACAATCGACAGGAGAATCCCCATAATAATCGTAAAGGCCCGGGCGGTGTTTATATAATCTATTAGCGCGGCATAACTCTCACCCGTCATATGAATTTTAAGTAGGGATGCTCCCACGGCGGCTCCCAGAAGCCCAAAAACAATGGATACGGTCGTGGATGTCGGAAGGCCGAAGGTATTGAACAGGTCTAAAAGGAGAACATTGGTAATCATTACGGCAAGGAAAATGGTGATCAATTCGGGCATAAGAAAGAATTCAGGGTGAAATATGCCCTTCCTTGCGACCTCCATCATGCCGCTTGAAAAAGTTACACCCACAAGTATGCCCAGGCTGGCAACGATCATTATAATATAGCGCGGTGCTACCCTGGAGCCTATGGAAGAGTTTAAAAAGTTCACCGCATCATTGCTGACACCAACTATCAGGCCTAAGACAGCAAGACCGGCCAGTATAATTATCGCCAATAAATAGAGGTTCATGATAGCATTCTAAAAATTCGAGTTAGAATGAAGGGGAGGGTATGCCTGTGTTTTTGCATAACTGGTCACTCAGGCCTTGCTCAGGCGTGGGCAGAGCACGGTTTGACAACATGCCATATTATTTTAAATCAGATAATATGTTTAATAAATTTTTTAAATAATGTTAATGAATGATATTGTATAATCTATTGTAATATATAGTTAATTGTGTTTTTAACTTATGTAAGTTAATTAATTGTTATTATAGGTTTTTAATGGTTTTGAGTCAATAATGAAAATCAATAAAAAACGCCCCGCCCGTTTTACGGGCAGGGCTTTATTTAGACTGTTCCGTGGCTTTGGAGATCAATGGAAGAGCGGGAACGGTCTGTGAGAAAAGTCGTCGAACACCGGTGTCATGCTCAGAAAGTGCTCGTCGAAGTCAGGGATTGCTCCGCCAAGCATGAGAATGTTTCCGGACTCTCCGAGCGGAAACATGCTTTCTATGCGTACAGGGCCGCAACGTCCGTATTCCACGCAATGGCCGTAGGTGGATCGCGATGAGAAAGGCATGGTGTGCACTTCCCCTAACATGGCGTGCACATAAGAAATCTCTCCCCGTGCATCACTACCCCAGGGCTGGGGTCCCAACGCGCCCAGGGTGTCGTCCAGGGCCTGAACGATTATATCTTCCGCGGTCTGTGGTGCGGTCAGGTCTGCATTCTCAAACCAGTACTCGTAATTCCAGGGCAAACCAGCGGATGACCCCGCTAGCCCGCGAAGCAGGACATTAAATAGCATGTGTTTGGGCTGGCTTTCGAATAAACCAACAGGGCCCAACTCATCTTCAAAGGTCAACCTGATCACCTCTCGAATCCAGGCATCCATGAGAATCCAGGCATCCGCCCGATCAGTGCCCCACGCCCATTGTGACTCGCCTCCGTCAACGAAGTGGCCGTCCCAGGCTGCAAGGAGATTAAGTGCGGCCTGGCGTTCGGTGGTCAAGCCCACGTTCGTGACAGCAGCCACAAAATCATCTTTGACGAATTTCCAGGGATTTCCCCCACCTTCCCATGAATCCGTGGTGGCTATGTTGATTGCCAGGTTCCTTACATCCTCAAAAGTCAGGTTATCGTTGTTGCGAATAAAATCATCCACCACGTGGGCCCGGTTAAAGGGCCCGAAATACTTGGCCAGGTCGTTGGGTGCGCTGTTGTAGCCGGCCCTGGATTTATTATTCCATCCGCAGTAAAAACCCTGGCTGGTATTTCGGTCGGTCGTCCTGTCAATGATCACCCCCGAGTCCCATTCCAGGGGCGGGTTAAGGGCACCCTGGGGCAAGCGCCATTCGCCGTCCGGGCGCACTGGATCGCGGCCGGACATCCAGTAGGCGATATTGCCGCGGCGATCGGCATAGCAAAAGTGCTGGGACACGGCCATGTACTCTATCCCCGCTCCGAACTGGTTCATGTTCCTGGCGCGTGCGAGCATGAGAAAGGCCTTAACGGCATTGAATTCATAGCCCCAATGCGCGTACTTCCAGGAAATGATCGGATTTGCCCGGTCCGGCACGTATGTGGATGGGTCATACGGCATTGGATTGATAACAGGGCCGTGCGCTGTCCTCCAGACCGGCAAATCGATGTCTGCCGCGCCTGCGACCTTGATGGTCTCAAACCTGTGCAGGACCACGCTTGTGGGATCTTCAAGATAGTAGTCCGTGGTGTGGGCGTTTGCCACCTGCATGGACCAGGCGTGGTGAGGGGTGCGGCCGATAATAATTCCGGGTATCCCTGCGACCGACATTCCCGAGACATTCAGCCCGGCGGCCCTGATGGATCCCTCCAGGACAATGGATGGAACAGAAAAGCCCATTTGCGGCCCTGAGTAAATAATGGGATGTCCGCTTGCGGTTTTGCTCGGGCCCACGGTCCACGCGTAACTGCCCATTTTGACATAGGCATTGATACTTTTGAGGTTTTCAATGACATTATTCCGGATCTCAGCCATTTTTTTGGCGGCTTCTTCGAAATCGGAGACCGGGGCACCGGCCTTATTAAAGGAAGGCCCTGCCGACATTTTAACCAGACCGGAATGAGATTTCTCTCCGCCTGGAACGGGGGACCCGACCACAATCTTAATCAAACCGGGGTGAGATGTCCCTCCATCAGGAATATAAGTCAGTGCATCAGGATCATTGAGCCATCGCAGATCTTCGAACATGTCCAGGCAGTCGGGGCCGTAGATGCCGTATAGCGTCTGATAAAGGGCTGCATTGTCGATCTGAACCGTCTCAAGGGCCTCAGGATCGAAAAGCCTCTGGAGTACCGCCATCCAGGCCAGAACGTCCTCCTCCTCCCATTCCTGGGGGAAAAGACCTAATGCCGCGAACTCGAAGGGAAGGAGGGAAGTATCGGCCTGGATTTCCGCAATGCGCCTGTTGAAGCCGGCTACATAACCGCTGACTATGCCACGCACCTCCGGGTCGAGAGCATCAAACCCATCCTGCAGTTCTTCGTCGGAATATCCAAGGGTGCGCATAAAGACATCAGTCTCTAATTGGTCTTCTCCAAAAATCTCGGCCAGTCTTCCGCGAGCCTGCCGCCTGTACAGTTCAGCCTGCCACAGACGGTCTGTCGCAACAGCATAGCCCATGGCCTCAAAGGCATCATAAAGCCTCACATCCACAAAAAACACCCTGTGGTCAACATCCCATCTGTGTTTTTTGCCTTTTATCTTGGTCTTGAGAAAATTTCGACCCATTGAAATGGCACAATGAGGTTTATGAGATTCAGTGATGAACCAGACACCTTTGTCATCCCGGGTGGTTTCGAGCGTTTCTTCATGGACCTTTAAACCATCTTCAGGTCCTACCAAAGCCCTCATTCCGTTCTCAATGGGTTCGAATTTATCTGTGATATTCTTACGGTTGAGCCAGGCTTTGAAAGTATTAGGTTTGGCGTCTTCTTCGAACCGTACGATTATCTCTATGGATTCTGAATAGAGCTTTTGTTTAATTGTAGGTGTTTCAATGGTTGATACATTCCACGAATGGCTCCACGAATAGCTGTTTGCAGGCACCAGGATGGACATTCCAACAAAGACAATAAGACCGAATAATAATTTTTTCTGCATAGTTTCACCCCTCCCCTCTTATTGCGTGGATAAGAATACCATCAATTGATTGATAAGGATTCGCTATTAAAAAAAACATAGGAAATTCTTTTTTGAGAGTCAAACAAATAAGGGATCACAGCAT
>CAZUHR010000270.1:0-4923 GCA_964620335.1 uncultured Desulfobacteraceae bacterium | reverse complement strand
TTGATCCTGGAGATATTCAAACAGGCGCAGTTGTTGTAACTGGAGAAACAGCTAATAAGCATAATGCAAAGCAAATTGTTGAAGCCCTTTCCAATGATGCAGGAAAATTTGTCGCAGCAACGGCAGGACCAAATTTCGAAAGCTTAATCGCTGCAATGGGTTCAGGTGCAACAAATAGATCTAAAGACTACAATAAAACAATATTGTCTTGTGACATTGGTGGAGGAACAACCAACATTGCCATATCTAAAAATGGAGAGATTATTTCAACAAGTTGTATATCTGTAGGGGCTATTTTACTTGGCGTAAATGTTGAAGGAAAAATCTGGAGGATTGACGAACCTGCAAGAAAAGTTATGGACCATATTGGATTGAATTATGGAATTGGGGATCAAATCCCAAAGGAGGATATAGAAAGAATAGCAACAAAGTTTGCCGAGGCACTAATTGAGGTAATTACAGGCCCTGCAAGTTCCTCTTTGGCCAAGCAGTTAATGGTGACTAATGATCTGGATTTTCCGGATAGAATTGATGAATATTCATTTTCGGGGGGGGTCGCAGAGTTGATATATGGGCGTAATGGCAATTACAACGATATAGGTCAGATCTTGGCCGATAAAATAAAATCTATGACATTTAAGTTGGCTTCTCCGGTTATAGAGCCCGTAAACAAAATTAGAGCAACCGTCATTGGTGCAGGTGCATATTCACTCTCAATTTCTGGTTCTTCAGGATTTATGGATGACAAACTTACATTTCCTATAAAAAATGTTCCTGTAATTAGGGTGGATGTAGAAAGGTCAAAATTAAGTGTCGAACACGTTGTGTCACAGATAAATATTTCATTTCAAAGATTTGATCTAAAGGAAGGTGAAGAAATTGTAGCATTATACTTCAAGGATCCAGTTAGGGCCTCTTACCCAAAATTGGAATTATTTGCAAAATCCATTGAAGCAGCTCTTACCAATTCAATAGAAAATAAGATGCCAATTATTTTGATTTTTGAAAAGGATATCGCCTGCAGTGTGGGAAACGTGATCCGCCGGGAAACCGGTTTGAAAACAAATTTACTGTCGCTGGATGAATTAATTCTAGAAGAAGGAGACTGGATCGATATCGGCGAACCATTAGTTTCCGGTCAAGTATTTCCGGTTACAGTAAAATCTCTGGTTTTCAACAGGAATTAAAAAGATACCTGTTAACAAATATTTTATTAGAGATATTTTGTCCCCGGAAAGGGTTAGCAAATACAGATTTCATCGGGAAAACGGTTGAGCTTTTTCATTCCGTTTCGGGTAACCACAAAGACATTTTCAATTCCCACGACGCCTTCTCCGGGGAAGATAACTTTGGGCTCCAAGGCGATGACCATCCCTTCGTCCAGGATAGTTGTGCTATTCCTTCCTATAATGGGCCACTCGTCAATTTCCAGGCCCACGCCATGTGCTACAAAGGGGACTGGATCAGGGTATCCCATGAAACCATCAATGAGTCCAGCCCTTTCAGCGATTTGAAGGGCCATGTCGTAAAGTTCCCCCGCTCTTATGCCTGGTTTGCCTTTCCGAGAGATGGTTTCCTGGACCTCCAGCATGGCGTCATGGGCCCGGTGAAATTTTTCCTTAAGGGTTCCTAAGGAAAAGATACGTGTCTGATCAGCAATGTACCCTTCCACATTTGAGGCATAGTCTACTATGATCGGTACATGGCGTGCGATCTTTCCTTTCCCTGCCCCCTGGGAATAAAACGGGCCTAGCCCTTTACCTCCTGTAGGACCCATGGAGCTGCTCGGGACCGATGAGTTTTCCCCGGACAGGATATGCCCGTAGTAAATCGCACTGTTAAAACCGCGGGCCCGAACCAGACCCGGGTGACCCTTACCCCTGTAAAATGCCTCCACTCTCAGTGCAAGATCAGTTTCCGTTTCAGCTTTTTCCAAAAATGAAGGGACCTGTTCATACATTACATCCGCCATTTGTGCAGCCATTTTGACACGTGAAATCTCGTAGCTCGATTTGGTCATGCGGACCCTCCGGATCAAAGAGGAGATATCTACCATTTCCGTGTCCGGAAAGAGTTTTTGGTAGGTCAGATACAGTCCTGCTGGCAGGATGTCCATCTCCAGCCCAAGCCTTTTGGGAAGCCTGCGTGTGTGTTTTTTGATAAGATTCGGGATATGGGAAAGACTTGGAAGTGGGATGATTGTCTTCACGGCAGAGACCTCTTTTGCACGAAGGATGCTTTTTCGAACCATGAGCAGGGGATTTTTTTGAAAGGATGAAACCCAGAGGTGGGCGTCCTGGTCGGTGCCGGACAGGTAGTACACATCCACTGTCTGGACCAGAAGAGCGCCATCCACCTGGTGTGCTGCCAGTTCTTCACGGAATCTGTTTAATCTGTCGGTGATTTCGTTTTCTGTTTTTGGTAGGGCCATAAGCAATACACCTCGCGGCAAACTCCTTGACTTCTCGAATAAAAAATCATTATATCAAAACTTTCACGTCGGGCGTCAGATCCCGACAAGCATAGAGTATTAAGGAGAACAGGAAGATTCAAGGCCAAAGTTACAGTTTCTTATAATTTCAACATCAGGATGGATTATGGGAGATAATTCGGTAAGGGCTCTTCAAGAAAAGATAAGAGGTCTGCTTTATAAGAGAAATGCCATTTTGCTGGCACATAATTACCAACTGCCAGAGGTCCAGGACGTTGCAGATCTATGCGGAGACTCCCTGGAACTTTCAATCAAGGCCTCAGAAACCGATGCAGAGGTGATTGTATTCTGCGGGGTCCATTTCATGGCTGAAACAGCGTCAATTCTCTGTCCAGACAAAAAAATCCTTCTTCCTGTCTCAAGCGCGGGATGTCCTATGGCGGATATGATTACGGCCGAGCAATTGAGAGAGAAAAAGAGGGAAATTCCGGATGCCGTGGTGATCAGCTATGTGAATACCACAGCAGAGGTAAAGGCTGAAAGCGATCTGTGCTGTACGTCGGCAAATGCGATCCAAGTGGCCAACTCTGTGGATAAGGCTCTTCCCATTTTAATGACCCCTGATAAAAATCTTGCAAGGTATACGAAAAGGCATACAGATAGGAAGATCAGTTACTGGGATGGATATTGCGTCTATCATAACAGCCTGACCGTTGAGCAGGTCAAAAAGGTCAAAAAGGCATACCCTAATGCCGTTTTCCTAGCTCACCCGGAATGCCGGCCCGAGGTACTTGAACTGGCCGACGAGGCCAAGAGCACCTCCGGTATGATTGCCTATGCTGCAGATTCGGACCAAAGGGAATTTATTATAGGCACGGAGACGGGAATCCTTCATCCCCTTTCAAAGGCAAATCCTGACAAGCGTTTTATCCCGGCCGATCCAAATATGATCTGTACTGATATGAAAAAGACCGGCCTGAAGGAAGCCCTGCTGGCCCTTGAAAATCTGGAGCCTGAAGTAAAGGTTCCAGAGGAGATAAGGTTAAAGGCAAAAAACGCGGTGGACCGTATGCTGGCCGTTCGCGTGAGATGAACCAAAATTCAGGGTCAGATCTTTATTTCAAAATAAGGCCTGTAGAGCTTTGGGAAAGGCACCCATGAATAAATCCCCTAAAAAAGTAGAAACCAGCCTTGAATACCTGAGAAAGCTTTTCATAATGCCCGACTCACCCGACAAGTTTATTGAGTTCGGCCATGATCTGCTTGAAATGATCCACGATTTCTTTCAGGAAAAAGGCGGAATACATAGCAGTATCACACTGCCTGAACTCAGCAGGATTTTTGACCAGGCTGCTGTACCGGATAGCCCCGCCCTAATCAAGGACGTGCTCTCAGAAATAAAGAACAAGGTAATCGGCCATTCAGTAAAGGTGGGCAATCCCTATTATATTGGGCATATGACCAGTGCTATTCCCTACTTTATGATTCTGCTCGAGATGATTATCGCCGCACTGAACCAAAATCAGGTCAAAATTGAAACTGCGAAGGCCTCAAGCTTTGTGGAAAGAGAGTTGGTTGCATGGCTTCACCGCCTGGTTTTTAACAGAACAAACAAGTTTTACGAAAAGAATATTCAGAACCCTCGAATTGCCTTAGGCAATGTCACCGCCGACGGTACGCTTGCTAATATGACAGCCCTTTTAGTGGCTCGCGAAAAGGCGTTTCCTCCGGATGGGAAATTTCCCGGATCCCGCATGATGGGAATGGACCGTGCACTGCGGCACTACGGATATGATAGAGGAGTGATTATAGTTTCTGAGAGGGGACATTATTCAATAAAGAAAGCAGCCAATATTCTTGGGATAGGTGAGCACAATGTCCTAAATATTGGTGTAGATGACAACAATCGCATAGATATCAAAAAACTCCGTCGAAAGATAAATAGCCTGCAACGGGGCAAAGTCGGAAACAGGACCAAGATTATTGCTATTATGGGAATAGCAGGAACAACTGAAACCGGAAGTGTGGATAACCTTCAAAAAATAGGGGAAATAGCGCGTGAAGTAGGGACCCATTTTCACGTGGATGCGTGCTGGGGCGGTTCAGCTCTACTGGTGGATGAATACCGCCCCCTGTTCAGGGGGATTCAAGAGGCTGATTCCGTTACCATAGATGCCCACAAGCTTCTCTATTGTCCCATGACTATGGGCGTTGTTCTCTTTCGCAGCGAAAGAGACCTGCAGTTTATCCGGCATTCAACCCATTATGCTATTCGAAGGAATTCTGTGGATACAGGGCGTTTTACGGTGGAAGGTTCTCGTCCTTTCGCCTGTCTTAAACCGTGGGCATCGCTCAAGATAATCGGTCGCGAAGGATACGGACTTCTCTTCAGACAGGCTAACAAAACGACCCATAATCTAAAAGAACTCCTGGACAGTTGCAATAATTTCGAGACGCTGAGCGTATCCGAACTTTTTATTCTTACATACCGT
>CAZUHR010000269.1:0-4933 GCA_964620335.1 uncultured Desulfobacteraceae bacterium | reverse complement strand
CGGTAACCTGGGCAAAATACTGGAAAGCTGTCTTGCCGATGCTGATGCCATGTATAATAATGATGGAAAGAAGGTCTCAGGAAGATACGGCTACAACGAGAGGCAGGCTCTTTTTAACTGGTGGAAGGCGTTTAAAGAGATGGATAACGCGCTGAAAAATCAGAAAAAGTTTAAAGAAGCCAAGATAATTTCTTTGGTTATTAACAAGGCCGTGGAGTCATCTTATAACTATTATAGAATTGAGTCTCAAAAGATTGGCGACCGTTTTGGCGTTGTAATATTCTCATTAATTTTTTATGTGGCTTACACACTGTGGTACGGCTTTGCCATTATGTTCATGTTTGAGGGATGGGGGCTTAGGCTTGGACACTGACCATTTGTGATTTTCGATTGGCGATTGAAGATTGTGTATTGATAGCAATATCTAAAATAATCGTAACTGCTCAGGCTAAACACCTTCAGCCTGACTACGTGAGTGGTCATAAATAATCAATCAAAAATCGAAGGTATTTCCTATAAAAAGGCCAAAGGCAGATTACTTTCCCCGTGCCTTGGCCTTTTTTTAGATACAGTGCGATCTCATGGGCCGAATTTCCAGATTTTTTGAAAGTATTTTTTCTAAAAGGGAAATTGAAAAGTCCGCTAATGTTGAAGAACTGCGTACGGCCTTCAAATCCAGATACCACCAGTTTAAGCTGCTCTTAAATGCAAATAACAAGGCCTTAGAGCTCATGGCGGAGATGGCGGAGGCCCTTAGGGGGACATGGCCCTTTGGGATGTCGTTTGTCAGGGCCAGAAGTACCAGTGTTTCTACCAATGTCTTCCAGATCGTCATGCATTTAAATGAACTGAGCGCGGGAAAGTATGAAGCGCTTTATGAGAGGTTCAAAGAAATACAAAAGAGAATAAATCCGTTTATTTATCCCAAAACTGCAACTAAAGAAGGCCCATTGGTTCTTCCACTTCGAGATGTGGACAGGGATATGGCGGATCAGGCTGGCAGCAAGCTAGCGAACCTCGGGGAAATAAGAAACCGGATTCATTTGCGAGTTCCTGATGGATTCGTCATCACGGCACAGGCCTACCATCGTTTTATGGAGCAAAATGAACTTCAGGCGGAAATAGACAAACGCATTCAGGCTACTGATGTGGACAGGGTGGATAAACTGTACGATCTCAGCGCAGGCATTCAACAGCTCATTATCGGATCATTGCTCCCGGAATACCTTGAGCGGGATATCCTTGAAAACTATAGCCTCTTAAAGGGGGATGCAGAAAAAGGACCTACTGTTGCAATGCGCAGCAGTGCATTAGGGGAAGACCTTGCAGGAACATCTTTTGCAGGCCAGTATCGTTCAGAACTCAATGTAAGCGAAGAAAATCTTATCCAGTCGTACAAGGAGATTATAGCCAGCAAATACGGGGTACCGGCCATGTCCTACCGGTTTAACAGGGGTATCCGTGATGAAGATGTGCCCATGTGTGTAGGGTGTATATGCATGGTTGACGCGGTAGCCGGAGGCGTCGTTTACTCAAGAGACCCCATGAGGATCAGGGATGATGTAGTAGTCATTAACTCGGTTTGGGGCCTTCCCAAATCAGTGGTTGACGGCAGTACTAACCCCGACTTTTTCCTTGTTTCCCGGGGTGATTCCGTAAAGATTATCCGAAAGGAGATCGCTGTCAAGGAGCAAAAATTCATGTGCTATGCGGATGAAGGTATCTGCCGGCTTGACGTGAATGATGAAGAACGCAACCTACCCTCCTTGAGTGATGAGAATGCAATTGAACTTGCACGGTTGGCGGTAAGACTCGAGGAGTACTATGGTATTCCGCAGGATATTGAATGGGCCATTGAGGAAGACGGTTCTATTACGCTCCTGCAGTGTAGACCTCTCCAAAAGACGGAGGTCCAGCAGAAATTTAGATATCAAGAAAAAATCGGGAAACAGGGGACAGATTCAGTGCTCCTTCAGGGAGGCATGACTGCAAGCCCCGGGGCTGCTGCAGGTCCGGTATACGTTGTAAAAAAGGATATTGATACCTTTCGATTTCCCGAAGGAGCAGTCCTTGTGACGGCCCAAGCCCTCCCTAGATGGGCTACACTACTGAACCGGGCGGCCGCTGTTGTTACAGAACAGGGTAGTATTGCCGGACATTTTGGTAATGTGTCGAGAGAGTTCGGAGTGCCTGCCCTTTTTGGCCTGAAAGGAGCCATCGATAAACTTAAGAACGGGGAGGTAGTAACTGTTGATGCTGATTCCCTGACTGTTTACGAGGGTCGTGTGGATGATCTTCTAAAAAAGACGGAAAAATCAAAAAATCTTATGGAAGGAAGCCCGGTTTTTGAGGCATTGAATGGGGCTTCCCGGCTTATAATTCCTTTAAATCTTTTAGACCCCGGAGCGCCTGAATTTAGACCCGACAATTGCAGGACCTTCCATGACATCACCCGCTTTTCTCACGAAAAGGCGGTGGAAGAGATGTTCAGATTCGGGAAAGATCATCATTTTCTCGAGCGTTCAAGCAAGCAACTTCTCTGTGAAGTGCCCATGCAGTGGTGGGTCCTTAATCTTGACGACGGGTTTTATGAGGAAGTTGAGGGAAAGCATGTGAAACTGGAAAACATATGCTCAATTCCCATGCTGGCCCTGTGGGAAGGGATTACAGCGGTGCCCTGGGCAGGCCCACCACCTGTTGATGGGAAGGGATTTATGTCGGTCATGTTCCAGGCAACTGCAAATACTGCGCTGGTCCCGGGTATGCGTTCGCAGTATACGGATCGGAATTATTTTATGATCTCCAAAAACTATTGCAGCCTGACTTCCAGACTCGGCTTTCACTTCTCCACCGTGGAGACCCTTGTGAGTGACAGATCGAGTGAAAATTATATCAGTTTCCAATACCAGGGTGGAGCTGCGGACTATCAGAGGAAGCGAAGGAGGATTATTTTTGTAAAGGAAATATTGGAGAAGTACGGCTTCAGGGTAGATGTGAAGGAAGACAGCCTGATCGCCCGCCTGGAGGATTACGAAGAGGATTTCATGAAAAAAAGTCTAAAAATATTGGGTTACCTGACTATGCATACTAGGCAGCTCGATATGATCATGGCCAATGATTCCAAAGTGAGTTACTATCGATCAAAGGTCAATAAAGATATTCATGACATGGTGGGTTAAGAGCGAGGCGCTTCGTCTCGTGGGTTTCGATTTATGATTGAAGGGGTTTTTGTATGGTAATTTGTGAAGAAATGTACTATTTGTTTGGCGCTCATGGGACATAAAGATCTGAGCTACTTGGTTTCCGGGACGCGGCAATTACATATTACATCTCGAGCAAGGAGGAAAAATGTTCTTAAAATCAAAGTGGTTCCAGCTTTGTTTGGCATTTGCACTTGGGGCTGTTGTCCTGCTCTTACCCAGGCCGGAGGGAACGAAGTTTAAGATAACAGGTGATCTTGGCCAGAAATTCTTTCAGCATGTAGGGCAGCACTTTACCATGGTGTCTACAGATAAAGAGCTGGCTGCGGAATATGTCCTAGAGGCAAAAGATCCGGGCAGCGAAAAATCTACAGGGACTTTCTTGCAAGCAAAGGCCGCGGAATTGCAAATGTCATGCATCGAAGTCAGCTATATCGATGGGCTGTCTCCGAAGGCCAAGAGATTTTTGGCTGTCTTGGTGGTGCTGATCTTTCTCTTTGTGGCGGAGCCTATCCCCCTTGAGATTACGGCAATCTGCATTGCCGTATTTTTAGTCATCATGGGAATTAGTGATGTTAAAACGGCATGGGCACCTTATATGCACCCTGTGGTAGTGTTTATCATGTGCTGCCTGATCTTCGCCATCTCCCTGGAAAAGGCAGGACTTACCAAGCGGCTAGGATATTTTATAATAAAGAAAGCTGGAAACAGCGTTGTTCGCTTTACCTTTATTATTTCCATGGGACTCGGTATCTCATCCTCATTCATGCATGATGCGGCAGCAACCGCCATAGGCATTGTCACAATGCTCCCGTTGATGAGGGCCGTGGGCATAGATCCTCATACCAACACCGCCAAGTTCATGATGCTCTCATTACCGTTTGCCTGTTCCTGCGGGGGTATGGGATCTCTCGTAGGTGGTGGCCGCTGTATGGTAGCAGCGGCCTTTCTAAAGGAGTTTACAGGTATTGAGATTACATTTTTTGACTGGATAAAGTATGCTATGCCGGCTGCCCTTCTTACTGTGCCGGCGGCTGTGTTGGTAGTATATCTTATTTTTCGGCCTGACCCGAAGATTACCCTTCCTGAATTTGACGAGGATCTTGGCCCCTGGAGCCCCATAGAGAAAAAGACCCTGATTATTATTGGTTTTGCTTTTATCTTATGGCTGACAAAGGAGTTTCATGGTATTCATTATTCGGTGACAGGAATGTTAGGGGTGGCCGGCCTGATACTTTTTGGAATCCTGAAATGGGAAGACATTCATGAAAACCTTGAGTGGGGAACGGCCTTATTTATCTTTGGGGGGGGTATTTCATTGGGTCTCGCAATGGGCTATTCAGGGGCCGCCACTTACTTTGCCAATCTCTTTTTCCCTTATGTTCAGGGTGGAGGCTGGCTTCTTCTATTTGCAGGAGTGGGACTCTTTGGGGCACTTGTAACAAACGCCATGGCCAATGTGGCTGCCGCGGCCCTGATTTTACCTATCGTGATTCCCATGGCCCAGTTGGAAGGAGTCAACCCCACTGTAATTGCCCTGTGCCTGGGGACGGCCACTTCCTTTGCCATGCTTTTGGTTATAGGTTGCCCGCCGAATGCCATTGCCTATAGCTACAGGTATTTTAAGGCATCTGATATTGCAAAAGCGGGCCTTGTTGCCACGCCTGTATTGTTAGGAATTCTTATATTGGTAGCGGCTGTATGGTGGAGGGTTTTAGGCCTGGTTTAAGAGA
>CAZUHR010000268.1:0-4951 GCA_964620335.1 uncultured Desulfobacteraceae bacterium | reverse complement strand
ATGCTGCAAGAGAAGCTTGGGAGGCATGTCTTAAAGAAATATTTTCTCTAAAACACCGATTAATTGTCCTTGATGAAATCAATATCGCAACGCAGTTCAACCTAGTTCATCCTGACAGGGTAAAAGAAATGATGTTCTTGAAACCAAAAAATCTACATGTAATTTTAAGCGGTCGGAATGCCCATACCGAGATGAAAGAACATGCATCGGTTGTAATTGAGATGAGGGAGATTAAGCACCCGTTTAATAGAGGGATTCAGGCCAGAAGAGGAATTGAATTTTAGGGTTTGCGCTGCCTGATACTGATTTCCTATTCAGTTTTTTTGACGGCATAAATCAATACAATTCCCAGCGCGGCCATGATCGTATTTATCACAAATGCGTAGTCATAGTTGCCCGTATTGTCCCGAAGCATTCCGCTCACCCAGTGAACCAGTATTGCACCCAAACCGTAAAGGGGTGTCCACGCCCCGATCACGGTTCCCATAACCTTTATTGAAAAGTAGTCACCGGCACAGGCGCCATACAAGGGAAATGTCACTCCATAAAAAACTGCCACGATCCCGACAAATATATAAAGCATAACCCAGGAACTTCCGCTTAACAGAATCCCCAGCAGACATGCTGCAATAAATGAGTTGGATATGATAAGGGTTCTTCTCCGGCCAAGGTAATCGGACAACGGCAGGATAGTTAATACACCCACAATCTGACATACCCCATGTATTGTGGCCAAAAAACTTGCCTTGGAAAGTGGCAAGCCCATCTGGTACCTGGCATAATCCACCATGAAGGTTGTTATTCCATATAGACTGTATGCTATGCAAAAATATGACAACCCTATAAGCCAAAATGTCTTTCCTCTGAGCACTCCAGAAAAACTGATATCTTCGGAGTAAGTTACAGCCTCCTGCCCATTAAGGGGAGCAGGCTCTTTCTGTCCCCAGGGCAGATACCCCGCCCTTTCCGGCTCACTTCTCAATAACAGGCCGTTTACTGCTACCATCACCAATGCCCCGGCCCCCAAGAAAAACCACGAATATCGCCAGTTATAATGACTGACAATCCATGGAAAGAACACCCCCATGCTGGCAAAACCCAATCCATACCCCGCGGAAAGGATTCCTAAGGCCAGGCCTCTCCGGTTTTGAGCAAACCAGCGCTGCACTACCGTAATGACGGGCGTCCACATGCCCGTGGCCCCGATCCCCACGACTGCATAAAATAAACACGCTGGAAAGAGCCCCCTAACCGATCCCATAAGGATGACTCCACCTCCAAGGATCAAGGAACAAATTGAAATAATCCATCGGGCACCAAGCCGATCCGTAAGAAAACCGGTCAGAGGTGTTAACAAAATATAGGAAAACATATAGGCATTATAGATAGACCCACCTGCCGTTCGGCTAAGGCCCAGATCTCTGATCATCTCCGGAAGTACAACGCCATAACCCAGGCGGACGGAATAGTTGACAAAGAGATTGGCGAAGCAGACTGCAAGGATCACCCATGCCCAATGAATATGCGTTTTCGTTCCGATTAATCGATCCTCTTTCAATTTAACTAGGAGGCTGTCGGAAAACCCCATCTACTGCGTTATTCTCATCCCTCGTCATTGCGGCGTGCCTCTAAGTACGCCTCATTCCTCGGGATTTCGGATGCCTTGTATCTGGAGATTTTCCATCAGTCTCCAACAGGAGCGGTTCCCCGACAGGCTCCTAGCGATTCCTTAAAAAATTCCTGACGGATGCCTTCCGCCATAGAATAACAGAAGGGCCTTCGGGTAGGAGTATATGCCATCAAGGAAACCGGGTCAATTTTTTGTTCAAAATAAACGGGCTATTGACATCCCATATCCTGTTTGATTATTTCTTTACCCATGAATATCTCCTCCCTGCCTTTAACCGAAACATTCAAAAATTTCCTGCCCCTTAAAAAATATTTTCTGCAGAACCGCTGGCCACTTGTCTTTGGGCTTATGAGTCTGCTCACGGTTGACTTTCTGCAACTCCTCATCCCTCTTGTCATCAAAAGGGCCATTGACCTTTTGACAGTAAAAACCGCCACCGCGCATATCCTTTTCAAACAGGGCCTAACCATTGTGGGAATTGCCTTGATGATTGCACTCTTTCGCTATATATGGCGCCATCTCATATTAGGTCACTCAAAGAAAGTTGAAGAAGGACTGAGAAACCAGTTGTATTCGCATCTGCAGACCCTGTCCCTTTCTTTCTTTCAAAGAAAAAGAACAGGCGACATCATGGCGAGGGCCATTAATGATATAAACGGGATCCGCATGGCTACCGGTATGGGTCTCGTGGCCCTTACCGATGGAGCAGTACTGGGCATGGCCGCCATCGGTTTCATGATGTCTATTAATGTGAAACTAACCCTCATCTCCCTTATACCGGCTCCTTTCATTGTGTTGGGCACCAAGATTCTCACACGCCGTATGTCATTGGGGTTTGAAACGGTCCAAAAGACTTTTTCCGATTTAACAGAGCGGGTTCGGGAGGCTTTTTCCGGAATAAGGGTTATAAAATCCTACAACCGCGAAAATTGGGAATATAAGAGAATCCAACATGTGGGCAGGAGATATATCTCTGAAAACATGCGGCTGGCCAAAACCCTTGCCTTTTTTTTCCCCATGATGGCGATCTTTACAAATACCGGCCTGGCTATTGTCATCTGGATCGGTGGTCGCCTGACAATAATGGGAAACATTACCACAGGCGACTTTGTTGCCTTTACCGCCTACCTGAATCTCCTTACCTGGCCCATGATGGCCATGGGTTGGGTTGCCAATCTGATTCAGAGGGGCTCTGCCTCCATGCGCCGCATTAACGACATCCTTGAAGAAGTCCCGGAAATCAAAGATTCGCCGCAACTACAGGACATGGCTAGCATCGTTGGCGGAATCGAAATCAAAGACCTGACAATTAGATACCCCGGGCAAGCCGAAAATGCACTGAAAGATATAGGTTTTAAAATAGATGCAGGTGAAACTGTGGCTTTGGTTGGGCGGGTTGGATCCGGCAAGACTACACTTTTGCATACAATCCCGCGTCTTCTGGAAATACCACCTGCAACCCTGTTCATAGACGGCATAGACATCCGGCAGATCCCTCTAAAAACTATTAGAAAAAACATCGGCTTTGTGACTCAGGACGTCTTCATATTTTCGGATACCGTCAGGAACAACGTCCTTTTCGGCAGGAGCAATGTATCCCAGGAAGAACTTTATGCCGCCTTACGCGCCGCCGATATTCTTGAATACATCCAGCACCTTGAAAAAGGGTTGGATACCATTCTCGGTGAACGCGGGATAACCCTTTCAGGAGGCCAAAGGCAGAGGCTGACCATTGCCCGCGCACTTATTGCCGACCCTCCTATTTTGATCATGGATGATGCACTTTCCATGGTAGATACACTCACAGAACAAAGGATTCTGAACCAGGTTCTCCAATTGCGGCAAAACAAGACTAGCCTGATTGTCTCCCATAGGATTTCAACTATTAGCAGAGCGGAAAGGATTCTGGTGCTTGATCGTGGTGAACTGGTGGAGGAGGGGATCCACGAAACACTTATGGCAAAAAAAGGTGTTTACGCTACCCTCTATGAAAAACAGCTGGTTGCACAGCAACTCGAAAAGGGAATCAATGCGGACTGAAGAACAGTGCCATGCGGAGGCTTTAGTAACAACGTGGACCAGTAAAAAATTATAAATCCAGCTGGATACAAGGCGGATAGGGCATGGGGGTCTCTTTTCAAAAATTGCATTTAGACTTCTGCCGAAAGAGTCGAACGCCCCCATTCCCGCAAATAGACGGCCCAGAGCAGATATTGAAGCCAAACGCCACGACAAAGAGTCCCTTCTGGGGCTGTTAACCGCTGAAATTCCTGGCCTCACAAACGTTCCATAAAAGGTCAGCCTATGACGCTTTTGAAAAGAGGCCCCCATGCCCCTGCTTTTACTATATAATGGAGTCTCAATTCCTAAGGCGAAGGTGTGGCACTCTTCGAAAGGACGCATCTTTCGGATAAAAACCCTCTGCCCTGTGCCGCGGCCAGAGTCGTGGGCTGCATTACACCGACCCAATGGAACCCCAATCCTTTCGGTCCACGCAGGCCGCAGGGAGGGCCGCTTGCAGCGTAGGACTAGATGCGGACTGAAGAAGAGTGCCATTCCGAGCCGTTTGACCGGCAGTACTAACTAGTATCACCCCACCCAAAGGGCGGGGCTTATTCCCCAGTAACGTGAGGCAGACTTCTATGTTTGGCGACTATGGATATATGGAAGAAGGCGAACTTGGCAAGCCTTATAACTTCAAGCTATTAAATAGACTTGCAGGGTATGCCTTGCCCTATAAAAAGACCATTGCTACCGCGCTTTTTCTGACCATCCTGATCACCGTTTTTGACCTGGCCATTCCCTACCTTTCCAAAATTGCCATTGACCGCTACATCCTTTCATCCTGGTATTTTGTAGATATTAACAAACTGACGGCTTCGGAAGCGCAGCACATTTTTAGCAGATATGGTCAACTTCTGGATAAGAGTAGGGATGGGTCTCTATGCGCCATTTCTCATCTGGATATGAAAAAGATAGATCCCGCAGATCTTTTTGCGTACAAGGACCGTCAAATTTTTTCTTCGGACAGATTTTATAGAGCCCCATCAGATGTTAACCAAGGGATTATAACCGGGTTGGCGGAAAAATCCATACATATAATGGCCGATGATTCCTTTCTGATTCCATATGATCAGCTCAATAGACTCCCTAAGGAAGACATATTAAAAATAAGAGCCGGGGACATCCGCGGTTTGGCCGTTGTGGGAGGTATATTTTTCATTCTTCTCATCTTGTCATTTGGCCTAAGTTACGGGCAATACTATCTGCTCGAATTCACGGGACAACACGTTATGCAGGATATCCGGCTTAAGCTCTTCG
>CAZUHR010000267.1:0-4953 GCA_964620335.1 uncultured Desulfobacteraceae bacterium | reverse complement strand
TTGAGCTTGCTGAATTGACAGACAAGACAAAGGAAGCCCTGAAACCGGTCTATACGGCCTATCAAGAACCGGGCAATCCTGTTGACATTGGACCGGCCATAAATGTCAATGGCGCGGAAAAATCTTTTGAAATCGCATTGAGGGCTCTGGACCTTGACCCGAATGTGGATTGCATATTGCTGATATCTATTGCCTTTCACGCCAATTGTTTTTTTGTGCCCGATTTTGGCTACACCGGCGCCATCTGCAAGAGTTTGAGGAAACCTGTAATAGGAAGTATAACCGGTTCCGAAACAGAATACCTCACGATCTACGAGTTGTTAGAGCCTGCCGGGGTGCTGATCTATCCGGGTCCGGAAGCGGCTACCGCCGGTATAGGCGGAGGATATCAGTATACCCTCGGGCAGAAGCAGGCAAAAGGGCTTCAATCCTTTGAGAAGTGGAAATAGCGTTGCATGAATAGAGAAATCAATTCCTTGCCGGCTAAGGTTTATAAAAAAATGGCGAATATGAAAATACTGTTTGATCCGGAATCCGTGGCCGTGATCGGTGCATCTGACAAACAGGGCAAACTCGGTTTTCACGTGATGAAAAGCCTTACTAAAGGGGGATTTACCGGCAGGATTATTCCAATAAACCCGGGCTCCAATGATATTATGGGGCTTAAAGCGTTTCCTGCAATTGCCGAACATGAGGGACGGGTCGATTTGGCAATTGTGGTTCTGCCGGCCAAACTGGTGCCCGGCGTATTCAGGGAATGTGCGGATAAGGGTGTCAAAGGCATTGTGTTGATTACAGCGGGTTTCAAAGAGATCGATGATACAGCCGGAGCGGATCTTCATGAAGAAATCGCCGCCATTGCCAACGAGGCCGGTATGCCGGTCATAGGCCCCAACACATTTGGTATGGTAAACCTGCATACCGATCTCAATGCCTCGTTTACCCCGGAGTTTTCCCGGGTAAAAAAAGGCGGAATCTGTCTTGTCAGCCAGAGTGGAGGTATATCGCACCTGCTTGCTTTTATGGCCATTAGAATGGAGGTAGGTTTTAGCAAAATTATAGGACTGGGCAACCGTCTGAATGTGGATTTTGCACAGATACTGGAATATCTGGCCGATGATCCCGATACAAAGGTGATTATGCTTTATGTTGAAGGTATTGACGATCCTGGTGAGTTGATTAAGGCTGCCATGAAATTGCGTGGTCAAAAACCGATCATCGCTTACAAGACCGGTAAAGGCAGGGTGGGTGATCAGGCATCTTTGTCCCATACTGGGTCCATGGCAGGGCGGCATGATGTATATACTAGCGCATTCAGGCAGGCAGGAATTTTATATGCTAATAGCACGGAGAACCTTCTTGACGCGGCAAAGGCCATGGCCTCCTGCACCCTTCCTGATGGACCCGGCATGGCTGTTCTATCGGGGCAGGCAGGGCCTGGCATGGCGGCTTGTGACTTGTGTGAAGATCAGGGATTGAGGGTTGTCGGGTTGACCGAAAAGACGCAGCAAAGGATCAATGACTTGCTTCCACCGTTGGCCTTGAGGACAAACCCGGTGGATATGGGTCCTGCCTGGTATGATTCGTCCGCCATAGAGGGGATCGTACGGGCGGTTATGGATGATGACAATGTAAATGGAATTCTCATTCTCATGATGTTTGCATCGGCGAATGTGGATGCGGTAAAAGGGATAAGCGATCTTTTGATCACATGGGCCCAAAAAAAGCCCGTCATCAGTTGTATACAGTCACCACCTGGAATCTGGGACGAACAGATACGGGTATTGGAAGAATCAGGGGCATTAGTGAATTATCCCACGCCGGAAAGGGCTGCGCGGGCAATGGCGGCCCTTTGGGAGTACCGTAAGATAAAGGATACGATAGAAAAGCATTAAGAAGATTATGGAGGATTGAATGAAAATCATAGAACAGGCAATAAAGGAAGGAAGAACCACGCTCTCGGAGTATGAATCCAAACAGGTTTTGGCCGCTTACCAGATACCGATCACCAGAGAGATACTCGTTAATGATGCCAAAGGTCTACTAGAGGCTGCTCAAGAAATTGGCTATCCACTTGTTTTAAAGGGGTGCTCGGCCGAGATTTCCCACAAGACGGAAAAGGGATTGATCAAAGTGGATATCAGAAATGACGGTGAAGCGACTGAAGCCTTTAAAGAAATCATGGCCAGTATGGGCGGGAATGAGAATTCCGTTCTGGTCCAGGAGATGGTTAAAGGACAGAGGGAGTTGGTAATAGGCCTTACCCGTGATGCCCAGTTCGGTCCCTGCGTCATGTTCGGGCTCGGAGGAATATTCACAGAGATATTAAAGGATATTTCGTTTCGGGTAGCCCCTTTGGAAAAGCGAGATGCATTAGAGATGATGGGTGATATCAAAGGGCACAAAATCCTGGAGGCTGTGCGCGGTATGGAGGCGGCCGATTTGGATGCGTTTGCTGATATACTGATTAAGGTGGGTCAAATCGGCCTGGAAAATGAGAAGGTCAAGGAGATCGATATAAATCCGGTGATCATTTCAGGCAGTAAGCCTGTGGCAGTGGATGCCCTGGTGGTTATTGACTTATAGTTGATAGCGGCTTATTAAGAACATTAGGAGGTCGCAAGGCTGCTCGAAGAAAATAACGGCGGCCTCCCACCAGACATACGGGGGTCAAGCCCGCTAGTCACTCAGAAAAGTTCTCAAGGCTATGCTTAATCTAAAACAGAATCTGTGATGCGTTTTTTGAAAACATGATAGGACGGGCCATAGGGGTCTCTTTTCAAAAGCCGCATATGCTTACCTTGTTTCATGGAACGGCAGTGAAGCCTTAAACCTCTGCTTGGGACAGCCCCTGAAGGGACCCTTCGTCGTGGCGTTGGCCTTTCCTGCCTGTCCGGCGGCCTAATCTTTGCGGGATTGGGGGCGTTCGACTAGCTCAATAGAATTTTTGATGCGGCTTTTGAAAAGAGACCCCCATGGCCCTGTTATACATATGCTAACATCATTTCTTCGCCCTTGCTCCGCTGTACGGAGAAAAGTACAGCGGCCTCCCGCCAGCCTTGTCGAATTTTCCAAAGGGAACCCTATTCAACAGGGCCAGTCACTCAGAAAAGGCCGCAAGGCAAAGTTTAATCTGTTAATTGCATAGTAATGAATGAGCCCACAGGAGTCCAATTGAGATGACAGCAAAGGAAAAAAAAGTTTTTATTCAATCCGAAGGGTTGAAAATAGAAGGCCTGCTGGGTAGTAGTCCCGGACAAAAGGCCGTTGTGGTAACACATCCCCATCCCCTTTATGGTGGAGACATGAATAATAACGTGGTTGAGGCCATAGTGAAAGCATATCGCGAAAAGGGCTATACAACACTCAGGATCAATTTTAGGGGTGTTGGGCAAAGCGATGGCAGCTTTGATGATGGGGTCGGAGAGCAAGCGGATGTAAAGGCGGCACTGACATATCTTCAGGAAATGGAAAAGCCATCTATTGATCTTGCCGGTTACTCCTTTGGTGCATGGGTGAATGCAAGGGGCCTCGAGCGTTTCGTGCAGGTGGAACGGATGATCATGGTATCCCCGCCCGTGAATTTCATTGATTTTTCCTTCTTTGAATACAATCCGAAGATCAGGTTGATCATTGCAGGGTCAGGCGATGATCTTGGGCCTCCGGAGATGATCCGGAAGATGCTGCCGGAGTGGAATCCAGATGCAAGCTTGGAGGTTATCCAAGGGGCGGACCATTTTTACTGGGGTAAGTCCGAAGAAATAGAAGAAATAGTCCGAAATTTTTTGGACTCTGAAGGTACAGCTCACTAATATCGCTTGACGAAATCAGTGTTATCATGAACCTTAGCCCGGAAAGCTGATAAGGATCTTAAAAACGTTGCTCAGGTAGAGGGATTGTTTTCTGTTTTCCGGCGAGGCAGGATCATCCAGAGGATTACTGCGGCAAGAATCATGGCCAGGCAAAGGATCTGCCCCATGGACAGGATTCCCCAGAAGAGCCCGATTTGCGGGTCCGGTTCGCGGAATAACTCCGCCACAAAGCGAAACACCCCATAGCCACCTAAAAACAGACAGAACATGGCACCGGGGCGGAGTTTGAGATCCTTGAGTTTCCAGAGAAGTACAAAGAGCACAATGCCTTCTAAAGCGGCTTCATAGAGCTGGGAGGGATGCCTGGGGATGGGCCCGCCTGCAGGGAAGACCATGGCCCAGGGTACTGTGGAGGGGCGGCCGTAGAGTTCTCCGTTGATGAAGTTTCCCAGTCTCCCAAGGAAGAGGCCAACAGGTCCGGTTACGGTGACCGTATCCGCCACATCCCAGGCCGGTAACCTGCGCAGCCGGCAGAACAGAAAACCCGCCAACAGGGCCCCCATAAGCCCACCGTGAAAAGACATGCCTCCGTGCCATACTGCAATGAACTCCAGGGGATGGTTCAGGTATTCACCGAGTTCGGCAAACTGGTAAAAGAGTACATAGCCCAGCCTTGCGCCAATAAGAAGGCCGATTGCTAGATAGAAAATAAGGTCCTGTAGGATTGCGCCTTGAAGTCCAAGATGGCGGGCCCGGTCTTGCCTCTGGATGAGGAAGTATGCGGCTATAAAACCGAGCACATACATGAGACCATACCAGCGGACCTTAATAGGGCCGATTTCAATTATGTTGGGGCTTATTTGAGGAAATGGGATCATTACTAATATTATAGCATTTATTTCGATTTCTTGAAAAAAGTTTGGTGATTTTTATGAAAGTGCTGGCAAGTCTCCAAGATTGCAGGAGAATTTTTTGCATAAAAAAAGCCCTTCCAAATTAATGAAGGGCTCCTATTTATGGTTTAGAAGTATAGGCCCCTTTTCACATACCCTGTCTATATCTCAACATCGACCAGACCAGACAGAAATAGCAGTTATCGCCACCCTCAACGCCCAGCTTGAGAGGTGTGATGTGAATGGAG
>CAZUHR010000266.1:0-4977 GCA_964620335.1 uncultured Desulfobacteraceae bacterium | reverse complement strand
TACCAGGTTCCAGGTTTAGTTCCTCATTTCTAACTCCCAATTTTACATTTTGAAGCGTTACCTCCAAAAGGCCTCCCTCTTCTCTCATGGCGTGGGCGGCATTGGTGCAGAGATTCATGAGGATCTGATTGATTTGGGTGGGATCTGCTAAAACCGTATCCCGTTCACATGATATTTCATGGCGGATATCAATGGTTGTTGGTATGGAGGATCGCAATAATTTGAGTGTGTCCTCAAGGATTGGACCGATCTTAATCGGTTTTCTTTCAATACTGGTCTTACGCGCAAAACTCAGGATCTGCCGCACCACATTTTTTGCCCGAAAGGAAGCGGCACGAATCTCCTCAATACATTCCCTGGCCGGATTCCACTCAGGAATATGATCAACGGCCAGTTCATTGTTGCCGATAATGATCCCCAGGATATTGTTAAATTCATGGGCGATACCGCCTGCTAACGTTCCAATCGCTTCCATCTTTTGTGACTGCCGGAGTCGATCCTCGATCATCAATCTTTCTGTAATGTCTCTAAATACTAAAACCACACCAATGGTATTTCCATCACTCCTCATGATCGGAGATCCACTGTCAGCAATGACTCTCTCGTTCCCATCCCTGGATAAGAGGACGGTGTCATTTGCGAGACCTACGATTCTTCCTGTTTCAAGGACTTTCTCAACAGGGTTTTCACAGGGCTCCCGAGTTTTTTGATTGAAAATATGAAAAACCTCATTAAGAGGTTGGCAGAGCGCTTCTCTTTGAGACCATCCGGTGATGGACTCCGCCATTTGGTTCATCAACGTGATCCTACCTTCTAAATCCGTAACAATAACACCATCCCCAATGGATAACAAAGTTATGGCCAATTGCTCCTTTTCGGTTTCAAGCTCCGTTTCCAGTCGTTTAAGCTCTGTGATATCCGTCAGGACAAGCACACAACCGATAGTACCCTCCTCGCTCCTCAAATGGGAAGCGCTGAGTAGAAAATGGAGATCTTCTTCGTTTAGTTCCCTAAGTAAAACCTCTTTGCCACGAATGGAGTCCCCTTCCAGGACGTGGGATACTGACAATGGTTCAGCAGTGTCGCTGTTGTCTTTGGTTACCATCTGTAATTGAAATACATCATCGAAGTTTTCCAGCAGTACAGGACTTTCAGCCAGCCGTTGTGCCGCATGGTTAGCACGAATAACTCTTCCATCATTATCACAGACCACAACAGCCTCGCCTGCCGCCTCCAAGATGGCGCGGGAGAGTCTCTCCGATTTGACAATTTCTTCCTGACGTTTTTGTTCCGTCAGATCTGTAACCGCTATACAGATCACCTGTTCACCCTCTAAAAAAACCGCGTTTATAGAAACATAGACCGGCGCAGGGGAATCATCGCCCGTTTGGAATGCGATTTCTCCCTCCGCCCTATCTTTAAGTCCCTTCTGAAAGAGGGCCTCAAACATGGATTTCTTTTCAGGGGCTACGTATTGATCTATGGAAGATCCCACAATGAGTCCATGAGGGGCTTGAATCATCCCTGCGAAGGCCTTGTTTGAATAGAGGATGGTCCCATCAGCTGTCGTTGTGACCGCTCCTTCATTCATATCCTCGATGAGTGTGCGATAGGTCTGATCTGCGCCTTTCAATGTAAAGATTTGATCCCCTTCCGGCCCTTCGACACAGATGGCGTCCACTTCACCATTTCGGATGGCCCGGAGAGTTTCTTCGGCTTCCTCCAGTCGACGCTGAAGCTCGTCCATCTCTTCCAAAAGCTGCTTCCTACTCTTGGTTTCCAGGCTCATTTTTAATCCCCTCCTTATTCCTTCGGCTTAATATCCAGGCCAAAAAGGACCTTTTCCGTGTCGGACAACTCCCCGACAAACCTTCGTATGGGGAGAGGCAGTTTTTTAATAAGTGTGGGCAAGGCGATGACCTGCTCTCCTTTGGCCAGCTTGGGATACTGGTAAAGGTCAACGACTTCAAGTTCATAGCGGCCTTTGAGATGTTTCTCACAGATCTCCTTGAGGTTGGAGATGGCCCTCATGGACCTGGGCGTTGTCCCGGTCACAAAGAGACGAAGGACATATTTGCCTTTTCTTAAGTCTTTAACCGCCTTTTCAAAGTCCTCACGCTCATTTTTCGGTTTGTCTTCCTTTTTCTTTTTTGCCATGTCTGGTCTCCCTGTTAGATGCGCGGTTTAAGGTCCAAGCCCACGAGCACCCGTTCGGTCTTAGACAGGTTTCCCACGATCTTTCTTACAGGCGGCGGGAGTTTTCGGATCAGGGTCGGTATGGCCGTGATCTGATCTCCCTTGGCCAGCTTGGGGTTCTCCAGAAGGTCGATCACCTCAATGGTACACCTGCCCTTCAGGTGTTCATCGCAGATCTTCTTGAGATTGGAAAAGGCCCTGACGCAGTTGGGCGTCTGACCGGCCACGTAGAGTCTAAGTTTCCATTTCTCACCTTTCGGCTCTGTTTTTGATTCTTTTGATAGGGACTTTTTTTTCTCCGGCATGATCATTCTCCTTAAATACGGTTTAGTCTTCGCCTCTGGCTTTTGCCATTTTTTTGTGTTCCTGCTGCAGAACCTTCTGCCTCAATTCTCCTTCCCGTATGAATTTCTTCAGTTCTTCCTCCTCTGCCTCGAAACCTGCACGCAGTTCTGCGACCCGCGCCTCTAAGACTTTATGCTTGCGCTCAAGTTCTCGTTTTTTCGCTGAAATCTCCTGCCCTCGAATAAAGCCCTCTGCCTTTTCCTCGGCTTCTTGCGCCATACGGGCCATGCCGGTGAGCACCCCGGCGAGACCCACATACACATCAACAAGGTCGATTCCCTTATCTGTGATCAGGAACTCGCGAACCTGGTTGGAGTGTGGCATGCCCCGGGACTTCAGCACATAGATTGCCCGGTTGCGTTCTCCCTGGTACTCGATATCCCTTAGAAGAATCCAGGTGTCCATGAGGGAGGAGATGGCCGATTCCGTTGCCTCCAGCGAGGCACCCCCATGGGTCAGGTCTGTAAAAAAGGCGGTAATCTTTTGCATTTTCAAGAAATCAATCACCCGCGACAGCATCCCCTTTACTTCTTCCAGGCTTGCGGTGATGCTCAGGTTTGATAAGGGGTCTATGACAACCACCTGGGGTCTAAAATCATTGATCTCGTTGTGTAACATGGCCAGATGCATCTCCAGGCCGTATGCTGTTGAGCGCATTGTTTTGAACTTGAACAGGCCTCTCTTCACCCAGGGCTCAAGCCTGATCCCAATGGAACGCATGTTCCGAATGATCTGCTTTGGTGCCTCCTCAAAGCTGAAATAAAGAGCCCTTTCCCCCCGGCGGCAGGCCCCATCTGCAAAGGATGCTGCGATCGAACTCTTGCCCGTACCAGCCGTGCCGGATACCAGGATACTCGATCCCCTGTAATAGCCCTTTCCCCCCAGCATGTTGTCCAGACGTTCGATCCCCGTGGAGATCCTCTCTCCGGTCACTTCGTAATCCAAACCGATGGAGGTTATAGGCAATATGGAAATCCCGCGCTCGTTGATTAAAAAGGGGTATTCATTGGTTCCATGTGAAGTCCCCCGATATTTGACGATCCTCATTCGCCGGGTGGACACCTGTTTAGAAACCTTGTGATCCAACTGGATGACACAGTCGGACACGTATTCTTCCAGGCCGTGACGCGTCATGGTTTCTTCACCCGGTTCACCCGTGATGATCGCCGTAAGACCTCTATCCTTCAACCATCGAAACAAACGGCGCACCTCCGCCCGCATGATCAAGTCGCTGGTGAATCCCCCGAAAAGGGCCTCCATGGTGTCAAGGACAATGCGCTTTGCGCCGATCGTGTCAATGGCATCTTGAAGCCGTATGAACAGACCTTCCAGATTATACTCGCCGGTCTCCTCTATCTCGCTTCGCTCAATATAGAGGTATTCGATGATCAGCTTCTTTTGCTTTGATAGCTTCGTGAGGTCCCAGCCGAGGGAGGCCACATTCTTTGTGAGCTCGGGTTCGGTCTCCTCGAAAGAGACGAACACACCCGGTTCATCATGTTCCATGGCCCCCCGGACAAGGAATTCCATGGCCAGAAGTGTTTTCCCGGATCCCGCACTACCGCACACAAGGGTCGGGCGTCCTTTGGGCAGCCCTCCGCCGGTAATCTCATCAAGTCCCTGGATGCCTGTAGGGGCTTTGGCAAGAAAGGATAATGAACGGTCTTTTTTTGCTTTTGCCATGGAACTCCTCCTTTCTCTGTAACGATTCATTGGTTATTTTCCAGGACATCAGAGAATTCTGACGCATACCAATCTCATTTCTTTTCAACGGCCTTCAGGAAAAGTCCTTCCAAGGGTTTAAATAATCGGTTCATCTCTCGATCGAATTCATGTTTTTCCAACTCCTGAAAAGGTTCAAGAACGGGATAATAATCATTGACTGCATGCCGGTTGAAACATGCATCTACGAGCCCCTTTTTTAAGCCGATATAAAGGGCAATGAAAGATAGCCCAATGATCATTATTTTTCACCCTTGAGCACCTCATTTAACACTTTGCCCAATGATCGGGATTCAAATGGCTTGGGCATCATACCCTTTTTTGTATATGGACTGTTATTATTGGTGCTGGTCGAATATATCTTCAAATACGGGTGCGATTTCCTTGAAGGCATTGAGGACCGCCGGATCAAAATGTTCCGGCACGGTCCTTCCGTCACCCTCGGTGATAATCTTGAACGTCTTTGGATGATCAAAGGCCGGTTTGTAGGGCCTTTGACTCCTGAGAGCGTCATATTGGTCCACGAGCATGACAATCCTTCCCTCCATGGGTGTTTCTTCTCCTTTGAGCCCCCTTGGATATCCGCCGCCATCCCACCGTTCATGGTGCGTAAAGGCAATGGCGGCAGCCATTTGAATAGAAGGATAAGTCGATTCCGAGAGGATCTTCTCGCCCATGGCGGCATGGGTCTTCATGATATCGAATTCATCCCGG
>CAZUHR010000265.1:0-4995 GCA_964620335.1 uncultured Desulfobacteraceae bacterium | reverse complement strand
AACGGATATGACCATGCCGAACATGACAGGCGATCGATTGGCGCGTGAAATTTTAGGCATTCGTCCGGATATACCGATTATCCTCTGCAGCGGTTATAGCGAACGCATCTCAGAGGATGAGGCTAAAGAGATGGGTATCAAGGAATATGTCATGAAACCTCTTATCATGAAAGACCTGGCAAAATTTGTCCGGAAAGTTCTGGATGAACGAGTATTTTTAGGAAATGGTGAACATATTCTGTTTGTTGATAATAACGAAGTACTATTAAAAACATATGTCAGGGCATTAACTGAGTTGGGCTACCATATTTCTCCCTTTAATAACCCTTTAAGAGCACAGGAAGCATTTGAAGATAAACCTGACCAATTTGATTTGGTAATTACTGATTTGCGTATGACGGAGATGTCGGGGTTTGAACTGGCAGAAGAAATACTGAAAATCCGATCTGATATGCCTGTAGTCCTAATTTCGGGTTATGATGAAACTATCATCGAAGACGAAGCTAAAAAGATCGGAATCACGGCATTTGCTAATAAAGCGCTGAGTATAAAAGAACTATCCAAAATCATTTATAGAGCACTAAAAAAGTAAATTGGATTAACATACCGGGTTATGTATTGAAATAATGGGGCGAGGGCTACACTCTTGACAGAGCAGAAGGCGATTGAGATTATTATCTTAATTGCTTTTTCATTTTTTTGGAGCCTTGATGAATTACGGGAAGATGTCATAATTGAAAATATTCAAGCATAGCCGTGCTACAGCGAGACAAAGGCGGCGACTCAGGGAGGGATATAAATGCCATATTTTCTAAGCCCGAAGGTGCTCTTTGGCAAAGGTGCATTGGAAAGGTTAGGACCCGAAATTGAAGGCAAGGGCAGTAAGGCAGTGCTGATTACGGATAATACGATGGTAAAGTTTTGCCAAAGGCTTGTAGAAACCTTCAAAGACGCAGGATATGAAGTAGAGGTCTGGGATGGAGCTGATCAGGAACCTTCTATTGATGTTGCTCTTGCCGGGAGTAAGGTTCTTCTCGATTTCAAGCCTCAATGGGTTATCGGTTTTGGCGGGGGATCTGCCATAGACACTGCAAAGGCGGCATGGGTTCTTTATGAAAGACCGGATATGGCCGGCAAACCTATTCTCCCAAAAGTAAAATTGGACCTGCGGAAAAAGGCAAAATTCTTATCCGTGCCTACCACAAGCGGCACGGGTGCGGATGTCACATGGGTGGCGGTACTCACGGACAAGGCAAAGCACCAAAAAAAGATATTTGCCCACAATGACATCGTCCCTGATATATCGGTCCTGGACCCGGCTCTTACAGCCGGGATGCCTAACGAGCTGACTGCAAGTACAGGGATTGATGTCATAGGCCATTCCGTGGATGGCTATACATCCAGGCAGCAAACCGACTTCAGCGACGGGCTCTGCCTCCAGTCCATGAAAATGGCCTTTGAATGGCTTCCCAAGGCCTGCCGAGATGGAAGCGATCTCGTGGCCAGGGAGAAAATGCAGAATGCTGCCACCATAGCCGGGTTAGGATTCGGCAACAGTAACACTGGGCTTTCCCATGCCCTAGCCCATTCGGCGGGAGCCGTATTTCATATCCCCCACGGACGGGCGGTGGGAATAGCCCTGCCCTATTCTTTGGAGTATATCTCTTCACACCCTGCTTTTCCTGGTGCTCCCGATCCGGTAGAGAGACTCGATACCGCTGCCAGGTTTGTAGGAGTTCATGCCGATTCAGCTCGAGAGAGGATACAGAAATTTATTTTAAAAATAAGGGATCTTGAAAGAGAAATTGGGGAACCCCTAAGTCTGAAAGAGGCCGGCATCACAGAGAATCAGATGAAGGAAGAGATGGAGACCTTAGTGAGTGTCGCCAGCAAGGACCCCAATATGTATACCACTCCATGCGAGTGTAAAGAGGAGAATCTCAGGCAGCTTTTTCAGGACATGTGGGCGGGAAGCTTCGCCGTTTGAAATTTGGTTTAAGGATTCTTTACTATTGAATATCGCCCCACCCTTAGGGTGGGATTATGTTGGTTGGCTATGCCAGTCATACGGCTCGGCATGGCACTCTTCTTAAGTCCGCATCTACTCCTACTCTGCAAGCGGCCCTCCCTGCGGCCTGCTGGAATAGAGGGATGTGGATTCCATTGGGGCTTTGCAGTGCAGACCACGACTCGGGCCGCGGCACAGGCCAGGGGGGTTTTTATCCGAAAGATGCGTCCTTTCGAAGAGTCCCATACCTTCGCCTCCCATAAGTATGCGGTAGTGGAAGACCGCTATTGGGTGCCCACGTCCTTAGGGTGGGGATTCTTTAATCTTCATCCTCGATGCCCGCCAGATATCTGACAATCTGTTTTTTGGACTCGAGATCATATTCCGAGCGGATTCCGATTTTTTCCATTACAGGGGAGCCCCCGCCATGTACTCCTGCATACTGGGCCCACCCGCCTATGGCCGAACACGAAAAATCCGAAATAAACCGATAAATCCGATGGAGTTTTTCAGCAGAAATCCCCGGTTTGCGACCAATGTATTTTTCCAGATCAGGTGCGGTTTCCGGATTTAACCAATCCTCTTCGGTGGGGAGAGTTGAAGGAAGGCCGCCTGCTATTGACGCCAGGATGTCATATTCATGGTAAATATTCGTACCTGCCAGATACCTTCCCGTATTGGAATATACGAATTTGGGGGTATAGATACCGGAGGAGGTTTTCTTCGCCTTTGCAGCAGCCGCTATGCCTGACGCATAGACCAACTCGGCAATAATCATCAATTCGGTCAACTCATCCACAATATGTGGGGCTTTACCTACGCCGCTGTACTCTGCAACAAGGGCCGTCGCCCCCATGATGATGTCTGTAACGGCCGGTTTACACCCGCAATAGGAATGGCGATGGAACCCGGCAAACGTAAGGGCCAGCCTGCCGGCAAATTCCCATTCTCCACACATAAAAACCCTGTCCCAGGGCACAAAGACATCGTCGAAAACCACCACGGAATCGGCCACGCCATACCTGTTATATGGGGCCTTCAGCTCTATCCTCGGCCTGGGCGCAACAATGCGTGATATAATTCTGATACCGTCTGTATCCGCCGGTATGGCAAACGAGACTGCCCAATCGCCCTCTTCCTTTGTCATGCTACGCGTCGGAATCACCAGGTGCTCGTCAACGTAGGGTCCCATGGTAATGTTGTTTTTGGCACCACGGACCACGATCCCTTTATTTGTCCTTTTCACCACACGGACATAGAGATCCGGATCCGCCTGCTGGGACGGTCTTGATTTTCTGTCTCCCTTCACATCGGTCTGGGCCGTGCTTCCCACAAGATCATTGGCCTGATAATATTTCAAGAACTCAATGAAATTATCATGGTATTTGGTCCCTTTGGCCTCATCAATCTCCTTGGTAACAACCCCTATGGCGTTCATGGTGTCCACCGCCATGCAGCGCTGGGTACACCCCCCAACCCGGTGGCAGCACTTTCGCTTCATTTCCTGTTGCGTGTAAAGGTCTTCTATGCTGAGGTTGAGTGAGGTGAAACGGTTGATTTCCTCACCTGTAAGATGAGAGCGGGCGCGAACAAGATCCTTTAATTCAGGATCGTTGACGGCATCAAAGGTGAACTTCAGGGTATTGATGGGGAGTTCAAGAATTGGGTCGTTCCTTTCGATCCTTTTGCCGTGGGCGTAAACATTTGATTTCATTTTCCTTAATCGCTCAACATACTCTTCCGAAGTCTTAATTGCCATTTTACCCTCCCTGCGGATATTTTGGTCATTCAAAAAAATGGGATTAGAAATCTTGGCTAATCAGCCCAAATTTGCTAAATTCATTTTGTGATATTTTCCAATCAAGTAACTTAGTCTTTCCGAGTTATTTAGTCAATTAAATGGGCTTCCGTGTCCATATGTCGGAAGCCGATCCCCGCAAGTTAAAGAATGGAGTTTAATCTTATGAATCAGGAGAAAAAGACCTTTCGTGCTGCAGGTATTCAGTTATCCCCGGTCCTGTTTGATCGGGACGGTACTACGGAAAAAGCCATAAAGGCTATTGGTAAATGCGGCCAAGAAGGAATCAGACTTGCAGTTTTCCCTGAAACCTTTATCCCCAATTATCCCTATTTCTCCCGGGTACAGCCTCCGGCAGTTATTGCCGAACTTCATGTGAAGCTTTTTGACGAAAGAATGTACTCGATACGGTCGGCCATTATTCCCGTCCCGACATCCTGAGACTCCTGATTGACCGATCTGACAGGAAAGTGGTTGAAGAGATGTCCCCCGAATTTGAAGACATATCGGAAAGGCTTCCTGAATCCGGGGAGCAGGACTCTGCAAAATAGATGAGAACCTTTATGTTTGAAAGAGCAATTCTCTCATATTCTATAGCTTGGTTGCACAATTAATGGCTTTTAAAATAGCCGTCATTGGGAGTCCTGTTTTTAACGGGACGAAGCAATCCCATTATTATAAAATCATGTGTTGTCAATGTGTCAGAAAGAGATTGCCGCGTCGTTCGGCACTCAGATAGCAAATTTTACCGATCTTGTGTAATTCTGAATATGCTGAGTGCCGAACTCCTCGCAATGACATTATAATAATGTTGATTTTTTCAGCTACGTATTACAATGACATCCATAACTCAGCAAACTTCGGATAAGTAGACGCGGAAATATAATAAGGAGGAAGATCATGGTGCTGATGACAAAGGAGCAGTATTTATCGAGCCTAAGGGAGCTTGATCACAGGGTGTTCATTCAGGGAAAAGAGGTGGAAAGCGTACCGGATCATCCCATATCAAGGCCGCCGGCCATGGCAATGGCTGAGACTTATCAACAGGCCGATCAGGATGATATGAAACCGTTATTCACCGCGCAGTCTCACCTCACCGGTGAAATGATCAACCGTTTTACACATATCCAGCACAATATTGAGGATCTTGTAAAAAAAATCCTTATGCTTAGAGAAATGGGCAGAAAGA
>CAZUHR010000264.1:0-4996 GCA_964620335.1 uncultured Desulfobacteraceae bacterium | reverse complement strand
CGGGGTCTGACAACCGGGGGCATGAAGGGTTGAGTATGGCATCAGTGACGCTTAAAGGAATTACCAAACGATTCGGGACGACAACAGCTTTATCCAGCTTGGATCTCCACGTGGAGGATGGGGAGTTTTGCGTGCTTTTAGGGCCTTCCGGATGTGGAAAAAGCACACTGCTCAACATTATAGCAGGACTGATCCCCCAGGATGAAGGCACGGTATTATTAGATGGCCGGGCTGTTGACCGGATTTCTCCCCGGGACCGGGATGTGGCCATGGTCTTTCAGAGCTATGCCCTTTATCCACACATGACAGTGGCCCAAAATCTAGGGTTCGGGCTTCGCATGCGCGGGGCCTCTAAGGCAGATATCCGTAAGATAGTGCATGATACGGCCCGGCTCCTGGGGATCGAGAACCTCCTGAGCCGAAAGCCCGGAGAACTGTCCGGAGGACAGAGGCAGCGGGTGGCAATGGGCAGGGCACTGGTTCGTCGGCCAAGGCTTTTCCTTCTCGATGAGCCTCTGAGCAACTTGGATGCCCGCCTTCGGGCCAATGTCCGGCTTGAACTTAAGCGTTTGCACAGCCAGATCCGGGGAACTATTTTATACGTTACTCACGATCAGGTTGAGGCTATGACACTTGGGGACAGGGTGGCGGTTATGCGGCATGGGAAAGTGCACCAGATAGATAGACCGGAGGTAATTTACTCCCATCCTGAAGACACGTTCGTGGCCACCTTTATTGGATCGCCGGAGATCAACCTTTTTCAGGGAAGGCTTGTTCGCAAAGACGGGCGCCTTAATTTCAAGGGGCCGGGATTTTTCTTGGATCTCGAAGGATATCAACTAAAGGTAGAGGAAGGTGAAGCGGAAGTGGGCATTCGTCCCGAGGACATTGGAATAGAAGAGGCTGGAACCACAGCCCTGAAAGCCAGGGTAGAGATGATCAGTGACGTGGGCTCGGAAAAATATATTCACGGCCGTCTCGGCCGGGAAAGTTTGACAATCCGCTGCCCCAAGGATGCCGTCTTTCAACCGGGTGAGATCATTTACCTGGCCATAGATCCCGGCCGGGTTCACATTTTTCATAAGGGCCTCCGGATATAATCTCCTTTCAAGAGCGTGCTTGCCCCTTCTTGTGCTTTTAGATATCATGATGCCCATCAAAATGCGGAACAAGCATCAGAAGAAGCGAAGGCTCCCGACCGTTTTGATTTCAGGGGTGCGGAAATCGACGGGATCGAGTACAGGGTGAGGTAAGCTAGGTTTTAAAACAGAGTACCGTGCGGGTAGGCTAAACTAAAGTAAAGGAAAGCAGTATGGCAGAAAACGAATGGCACGAGGCACAGATCCGCGTACGATACAAGGACACAGACCGAATGGGGGTGGTATATTATGGGAATTACCTTACATTTTTTGAGGTGGGCCGTGCTGAGCTCATGCGCGACCTGGGATTTCCCTATGCCGAGATAGAAGCGGACGGGTATATTCTGGTTGTCACGGAGGCGAGCGCAAAGTACCACGCCAATGTGGGTTATGATTCGGAAGTAACTGTAAAGACGAAGATTGCCAAAGTGAAAAACGCAAGTATACGATTTAACTACGAAGTAGTCGATGAGGCAGGCAAGCTGCTCGTAAGCGGGCACACGGTCCATGCCTGCCTGAACTCGGGTCTCAGACCTGTGAGAATCCCGGCCGACCTTAAAAAAGTCATCAATAAAAACATCTGATTTATTTATGACTTTAAGTACGTTTCTTGATCTCCTGATCCAGAGTTTTTCCGGATTTTGGGCCATATTTCTCCTTTGCATACCCCCTCTTATATGGCATAATAACCTACCCTTGAAACTGTAATAAACTAAATAATAAAAAATTGTCTGCAAAATGCTCACAAGAATTTTATGGGGACAAGAAAATGGGAAAAAAACGAAAATATGTTGTTTCAGATCCATCAGTAATGATGGGTAAACCAGTTATAACAGGGACCCGCATCACTGTTGAGCTCATCTTGGAAAAATTGGCTGCCGGAGAAACGGTTGACCAGATCCTGGAGGCTCATCCTCGCCTTTCTCGTGATGCCATTCACGAAGCCTTATCCTTTGCTGCAGAGGCTTTGAAAGCCGATGTAATTTATCCTATTTCTGAGGCAAGAGCGTGAATTTTGTCGCTGATGAGAACATCGATCGGCAAATTGTTGAGAGGCTGCGTGAAGATGGTCATACCGTAATTTATGTAGCCGAAATGGATCCTGGGATTCCTGATGAAGACGTTATTCGTTTGGCGGATATGCGGTCGTCAACATTGATAACGGCAGATAAAGATTTCGGTGAATTAGTTTTTCGACAAGCCTTAGTAACTCATGGAGTTGTTCTAATCAGATTGGCTGGACTTTCTCAATCTCGTAAAGCGGAACTGCTCTCTTCCGCAATCAGAGAACGTGCCTTTGAAATTCCAAACGCATTTTCGGTTGTTACGCCGGGTACGATCCGTATTCGTCATAAGCTTTAGACTACCGGATAACCATCGCATGGACGCTGATCGCTGTTTCGCCAGCGCTCAAAATTGCCAGGTCATTCGTGTCATTGGTTGCAGTGAAAATAAGGAGGTAATGAATGTTACCTTTTATATTCTTGCCTGAACAGGCAAAGGCTTATGATGTGCAAGCCGTTAGGAAGGTGTGATAGATGTATCAAGATGAAATTTTGAAAGATCTGTTTTTTATAGAGCGAGGTTATCTAAACAGCAACCACTTTGTTTATCGATCAAAAGATCCCGTTCTTATTGATACGGGTTATGTTGCCGACTTTGATGAAACAGCCGGGCTTTTAACCGGATTGGGAATAAACATTTCGGATGTATCGTTAATTATCAACACCCACTCCCATTGTGATCACATAGGCGGCAACAAAGCTATTCAAGAGGCGTCCGGGTGCGACATTGCTTTACACAAGGTTGGGAAGTACTTCATTGACAGCCGCGATGACTGGTCAACCTGGTGGAGATACTATAGCCAGGAAGCTGATTTTTTCAATTGCACGCAAAGCCTGGAAGACGGCCAAATGATCGGTGTGGGGCCTTACAAATTCCAGGTCATTTATACACCCGGCCATGCTTCAGACGGGATCGTGCTTTACAACGGAAAAGAAAAAATCCTCCTCTCTTCCGATACGCTCTGGGAAAACGATATGGCAGTGATAACAATGCGTGTTGAAGGGAGCAAGGCCCTGTTTCATATGCAGGAATCCCTTCAAAAACTTGAATCCCTTGATGTAAAAATGGTATATCCCGGCCACGGTCGCCCATTCTCCAATATTAAAGAGGCCATATCGACAAGCAAAGAAAAACTTGGAGGATATTTTGAGCACCCGGAGGAAATTGGTGATGACCTGATAAAAAAGATCATGATCTTTACGCTCTTGATGAAAAGGGCTATTGGTGAAAATGCACTTTTTCCTTACCTCATGGATACATATTGGTTTAGAGAAACCATAGATCTGTATTTCAACGCCGAATACGAATTGAAGTATAACGAGCTTATAAGAGATTTCCTTAAGAGGGGAATCATCAGGCGGAAAAATGGAAACCTGTTTACAATAATAAAGCCTTGAGCTTTTAAGAAAGGTAACATGCTTTATCAAAGTCTTAATTTATATTAACCGGGTTAATTTAGGAGGAGATTATGAAAAGAACAATCATGCTTTGGGCCTTCATAACTTTTTTGTCCCTGTTTTTGGCCGCCTCGCCGGTTCTCGCAAAGGGGAAAGGCAAAGAACGTCCTTCCGGCTGGGACAAAGGGGAAAAGAAAGGTTGGCAGAGTGATGTGCCATCAGGACAGGAAAAAAAGCAGGTTGGCGGAGAGGAAGAAGAGGGGAAAATAGAAAGTGAAAAGGAAGAAAGTGAAGGAACAGGGATCCTCAAATTAGAAACAAAGACGAAAGCAAAGGAACCGGATAAGAAAAAGAAGTCAAGGTGAAGAAGTCCAAGGAAGAGATAGAAGAGAGGAAGGAAAAGAAAAAGAAAGAGTACTTCCGGCGGAGGTGGTTTGGAAAGGGCAATAAGGGAAAAGTGGAATAGTCTATGTAAGATTCAGCCGGAGGCTCTCACGCCGAGCGTAAGCTTTTTAAAAGAGTACGGGAACAATGAAACACACAGATATCTGCAAATGGTATAATGAGACATCCGGAATGAAGAGAGCCTATGACAAAGGTTTATTAGATAAAAAGTGGATAGAAGCATATTGCTGGAATGGTGGTAAAGAGTGTGTTAGGAAGAAAAGGTTTGAGGAAGAAGGGTACGTATCTCCTGATTACGTTTTGCCTGACGGAAATGTAGATGAAAATCTGAAAGATTTAAGCTAAGAGAAACGAAAACAAATCAGGGTCAATCCTCGACTGCTGGCTAACAATCGAAATGAAAGAAGCCAGTCAGGTATTTATTGGAAGGAGAAAAAATGTCTTTTTGGAACCTGGATACCTTGGAATTGGAAGAGTTTAAACCGGGTATTATGAGCAAGGCGCAAATTGGAGATAATTTGATTATGGTTTGCATGGAAATAAGTCCGGGAAAGGAAGACACCGGACATGAACACACATTTGACCAGTGCGGTATTGTGGTGGAGGGTCAGATAGAAATGTTTATAGGCAGAGAACGCGAATTGCTCAATTCTAATAAGTCCTACTTTATACCGTCAGGCGAGCGACATGGTTGGAAGACTTTTGATAGGCCGGCAAAGCTCTTGGACATTTCATTAGTACAACCTCAAGCATGAGTTCGGTATTAATTTCAGCACAGGCATGTCTGCGTTTTTTATTAGTCCTTAATTGCATAAATAACATAACGCGTACTTCAACAACTTGTTACTAATCATTTTCTTTAAGGTTAATCATGCCCATATCCTTTAATAAAATTGAAGCAAAAGCCCGTATTAGAAATCCTTTCAAGGACTTCATGCTGGATGAAATTCCGCTGGAAATACGGTTTGATCCTTTAACAGGACAAACAGG
>CAZUHR010000263.1:0-5007 GCA_964620335.1 uncultured Desulfobacteraceae bacterium | reverse complement strand
CCTTCCGCAATTCCTCGTGCATAGGAGGCCATATCGTTAACCACCTTCTCCGACATGGTCTTTTCAATTTCTTTCCCGCCTGCCGCCACAGGATGAGCTGCACCGATATTCGTCCCTGGTGCCATGGCGGCAACATGTCCGGCCACGGTAATCATCACACCGGCAGAGGCGGCCCCCGCACCTTTTGGACCCACATATACGACTACGGGAACTGGTGAATTCAGTATGGCCTTTACAATGCTTCGCATGGAAGAACCCAGACCCCCGGGAGTATCGAGCCTGATAACTGAAAGAACGGCTCCCGTATCCTTGGCCTTTTCAAGCCCTCGTATTACATACATGGCCGTACCAGGATTAATCGGCCCCTCAAGCTCAATAATCATCGCTTCATTACTTTCCACGGGCTCCTGACTAAAAGCAATAATCGGCAAGCTGAGGCCCATGAGAATAATAAGAGCGAAGCAGAGAAAGACGGCGCCACGATGTTTAATCATTTTTTTTGACCTCCAGGCCCAAATGCCTCATGATTTTTTTAACATCCTCCCATACCTGCCCCTTTAGCTCACGCTCTCGAGACGGATTTCTTACAATATAGGCCGGGTGGTAAGTGGGCATTAGAGGGATATCCATAAAAGAATTCCATTTCCCCCTCTCCTGGGTTATCTTGATTTCTCTTTTAAGGAGTTCCTGTGTGGATATCCGGCCAAGGGTACATATCCCCTCGGGTCTGATAATATTGATCTGCTGCCTTAAAAAGGGAAGACATGCCTCAATTTCATCTCTTTCAGGATCGCGATTTCCCGGTGGGCGGCATTTTACCACATTGCAGATATAAACATCCTCCCGGGTCAGTCCCATGCCCCTCTCGATAATCCTGGTTAACAGTTCTCCTGCCTCGCCCACGAAAGGTCTCCCTGCCAAGTCCTCTTCCCTTCCTGGACCCTCTCCGACAAAAACCAGCCTGGCCCGTGGGGAACCCTCTCCGAAAACCAGTTTTTTCCTGCTCTTGTGAAGCTTGCATCGCTTGCAATCGCCCAAGACTTCCCTCAGCCCTTCAAGGGAGTCCGGATAGTCTGACTGCCCTGGATAGGGGGGGACCTCAGATACTTCGCGTTCCATATAACCCAGCATCTCCTTCGATACGGGTGGCGGCTCCATCCCTATTTCCTTATGGGCCATCATCAGATTTTTTATATGGCCAAAAACTTCCTTGATTTCTTCTTCCGTGCTCAAGTTATCACCCTCTTAGAGACTTTATCCTGTCCAGAATCAGGTCCGCCACTTCATCCTTTGTCATAAGTGAAGTATCTTCCATGCGTCCGTCACTGTAAATCAATTTTATTTTATTGGTATCTGCTTCAAACCCCGCGTCGTCTCTTGAAACATCGTTGGCAACAATCATATCCAAATTCTTCGCCTTCAACTTTTCCTTGGCATTGTCAATAATTTCTTTAGTCTCGGCTGCAAATCCCACCAATATGCAGGGAGATACCTCTTTTTTGCTTCCAAGTTCCGCCAGGATATCCGGATTTTTAACCAGCTCGAGGTTTATGCGATCAGCTCCTTTCTTGATCTTGTGCCTGGCACTTTCCTGTGGCCTGTAATCTGAAACGGCAGCCGCCTTGATAATAATATCACAGTCAGAGCAATGCTCCAAAACCGCCTGTCGCATCTCTTCGGCGGTCTTCACCCTGGAGAGTGATACCCCGTAAGGTGGTTTGACTGTTGTCGGACCGCTCACCAGCCTTACTGATGCACCTCTGCGCCAAGCAGCCCTGGCAAGTGCATATCCCATCTTACCGGTGGATCTGTTCGTAATGTGTCTTACCGGATCAATAGGCTCCACAGTCGGCCCGGCAGTGATAAGAACGCTCAATCCGGACAGATCCTGTCGCGAAAGCAAAGCCCACGCCTGCTCAAAGATTTTTTCTGGCTCCGGCAACCGACCCAGTCCTTCGTCATGGCAGGCCAGTTCGCCTTCTGAAGGCTCCATGACCGCAATGCCCATCTCCTTTAATTGCTTAAGGTTATTTTGTACCGCAGTGTTTTCAAACATTTTGCTGTTCATGGCCGGACAGACCATAATCTTGCATGTAGCCGCCAGCAACATGGTGGACAGGAAATCATCCGCGATTCCATGCGCCATCTTGGCAATGAAATTGGCAGTTGCCGGTGCGACTATTATCAGGTCCGCATCCCGGCCCCATGAGACATGGTCAATAGAGATATCCCACTGACCGAACATATCCCAAATAACCCGGTTTCCTGAAAGGGCCTCAAAAGTAAGAGGCGTTACAAACTGAGTGGCATTTGCTGTCATGGCTACCCTGATATTGGCGCCCGCCCTTACAAGGAGCCTGACCAGCTCTGCCGCTTTGTAGGCTGCAATGCCTCCGCTTATCCCAACTATTACCTTTTTATCTTTCATTTTACTTCCACCTTGGGCCTTAAGCCTAAGTTTTAATAACCTCCAAATTCCTTGATCTCCTGCTCCCCTAACCTGTCAACCCATGCACCATCAGCCTCCAGCAGGGACGTAATCTTTTTGCCTGCCGCAGACGCCTCTGAACGGTTACCAAAAAAGCCTACACGGAGTCTCATCCATTCCTTTCCCTTCACGATTGCCGAACTAATGTACACGCGGTAACCGTTCTTCATTAGTTTGAGTGCAGCAGGGACAATCTTTTTTGAGGTCTGTGAAGAGAGCACGTTAACCACCCATACCTTTTTGCCCAATTTGCTCAGGTTTTGAGTGGCTTCATCTGATGTCACAAATCTCAGGTCAAGACCCACGGGCAATTCTTTGTGCTCAAAGTCGTCTGACAACCCCATGCCGCTCAATCCACCCATGTTGAGGCGAAACAGGCTTGGCCATTTCGTTGGATTGCCATACACTTCCTTGCGCCCTGCAACCTTGAATAGGCTGTCCCCTTTACTAATTCTGTAATACCCGTCCATTTCCTTGGCCGGTTCCACCTTTTCAGGCTTTTTTTCCTCTTGCAAAACAACAGGGGGGTTCTTTTCAAGATCAGCATTTTTGATTGCAGTGGTTTTTTTCTCTTTGTGGGCAATGCCGGTCTTATCCCCGGCAAATACGGCCCGATGCACAGGCATCTTCATGCGGAAAACTTGTTTGGGCTTTTGTACCACCGGCTGCTCATTTCTCGCGTATTTCTCCCAAAAAATAAATGCAACCAAACAGATAACAAGTACTGAAGCCATAAGGCTTACACGCGACCAAGAATCACCTGACGGACGTCGGTCCTTAAACCTCATAACTCCCCCGGTTGAGAACTAAGAAAAAACATTTTACGAGCCAACATCCTCCTACTATCATCAAAAACAACATATGTCGCCCTTACGCGCCCAAACTTATTATATTTAAACCTAAAAACGAGAACTTGACAACGAAAAACTACCGGATAACTGGATATTTGTCGAATCTTCAGGCAAGGATAAGAGGATATTTAAGAGTGAAGTGAGGCCAAAACCCTGTTTTAGGGATCACTTAACCTTATATGAGGGTCATGAAAAAATGCGGTGCGATATAATCGCCACCCTAAGAGGCTGTGTAGTAATTACAAAAACCTGTCATTGTGGATGGCAATGGGGGCCTGTTTTACAAGCATCAAGGCGAAGCTTGCCCGCCGTGCGGCAGGCGGGGTATGGGACTCTTCGAAAGGACGCATCTTTCGGATCAAAACCCTCTGCCTTGTGCCCCTGCCCGATTCGTGGTCTGCAATGCAGAGGCCCAATGGAATTTACAGCCTTCTGTTCCAGCAGGCCGCAGGGAGGGGGCCGCTTCCACCGTAGGAGTAGATGCGGACTTAAGAAGAGTGCCAGGCCGAGCCGTTTGACTGGCATTGTTATTTATGTAATTAAGTACTATTTGGTTTTCCCTATGAGTACAATGCATTGACAGATAAGGTCCATAAACATATAATGAAACCACCCTGACCAAATAGAAAGGAGTAGATCAAATGTGGGATGCTTCGAAGTGTGACCTTTGCGGTGACTGTCTGGTAAAGTGTCGTTATACCGAATATAACAAGGATAGAGCAGTTGCTGAGATCAAGCTGCTTATGGAGGGCAAGGACGCTGAAATTCTAAGTAAGTGCATCACCTGCATGGCCTGTCGTGACTACTGCCCGACGGGAGCTGATCCCCCTGATCTCATCTTCAAGATGCAGGAGAAGATTGGCACCTCACCCATAGTGGCAGCCGGAAAATCACAGATCGAGGAATGGGCCAAAGGACTCGAGAGACCTGGAGACTCCAGTCAGCTGATACCGGGCGAGCCCGGCCGGCAGGTCCTCTCACTCGACTCCTTCCAGTTTGATGACTTCCCCGAGGGGACCTTTAACAGCCGGCTATTTAAGGGCATGACCGTGGTCAGAGGCGGTGAGTATATGTCCCTCACTGGATGTGTGCATATGGGCGGGGCGAGCTTTGTTGAAAAGTATGGCCAGGGGGTCATCGACAGGCTTAGCAATCTAGGCAAGGACATCGTGTACCTCCACAATGAAGGCTTTGTTCTCGCGCACCTCAAGTCCAAGGAATACGGTTTCAATGTTCCCTTCAAGTACATGCACCTCTTCGAATACCTGCGCAATTACCTAAATGATCACAAAAACGACATTACCAAACTGGGGAAGAAGGTAGCCTACCATGCCAACTGTGCCACCAGATGGATCCCGGAGTATGATGCCTTTCTTGACGAGATCTTCGAGCTTGTTGGCGTCGAACGGCCGCCCAGACAATATGAGCGTTTGAACGCTGTCTGCTGCAGCGTGCCCATAATTTACACAAACAGGGAGTTGGCCATTGACATCCAAAGGAAGAATGTTGAGGATGCCGTCAAGTGCGGTGCCGATGCCCTGATAACTTCCTGTCCCATATGCGATAAAGTGCTGCGGAGACCCACTTCACAATTTGGTCTGCATAAGATCTTCATCACCGATCTGTGTCGGATTGCCCTCGGTGAAAATTCCTGGCCGGAAGAGTCTC
>CAZUHR010000262.1:0-5009 GCA_964620335.1 uncultured Desulfobacteraceae bacterium | reverse complement strand
GAGTTATTGAGAGAAGAGATGGTTAATTTACAGGGGGAGACTTTGGCTGCTAACCTGGAATCTGAAAATGCCGAAGCACCTGGGACAGAATTAGAAATAGAGGACGAAAAAGTGGACAGTGCTCCCGAAGAACCGGAACCTGAAGAAACTGAATCCGAGAAAATGGAATCCGGGGCAGTCGAAGAGGATACTGAATCAAAGGCAGAAGTTAAGGACGAAACAGCGGAGAGTGCTTCCGAGGGACCGGCACCTGAACAAACTGAATCTGAGGAGATGGACTCCAAAAAGACCGGAGAGGATACCGAACCAAAGAAGGAAATTAAAGACGAGACAGCGGACAGTGCTTAAGAGGAACCGGCACCTGAGAATAGTGATTCAGCTCAGTGGCAAATTCACGAGTTGGAAGTTTAGACAAATTTTACCTTATATATGAAATTACTGGCTCCCAACTGATTTTTGGCATTTCATCATTCCATGCTGAAGGTATAAACTAACAAGAAACTCCCCGGTTTTCTGCCGAAAGCGGATAATAATTCCGAAACCTCTGACAATGTCAGGAAAAAAACATCCTATACTGACAGTCACGGCCATCCTTGGGGCAATTGCACTTTTGCTTTTTGGAACCATGGCCCTTGTCCTGACAGTTATTTTACCCTCCTCCAATTTTTCCTTTGGTGAAAAAATCGGTGTTATTCCGATAGATGGTCCTATTTCAGATTCCCTGGCAATTACATCCCAGCTTGTCACATTTAAAAAGGACAAAGGTATCAAAGCAATCATTCTGAGGATCAATTCTCCTGGCGGTTCTGTGGGACCAACCCAGGAGATTTACCGGGAGGTCCGGAAAACGATTCACTCCAAAAAGGTTGTTGTATCTATGGGCGAGGTAGCAGCATCAGGCGGATACTATATTGCCGCAGCGGCCAACAAGATTGTAGCAAATCCGGGCACTATTACAGGCAGTATTGGTGTAATTATGCATTTTGTTCAGTTTAAGGATCTCCTCAGCAGGATTGGCGTCGATCTTGAAGTCCTAAAAAGCGGTGAGTTTAAAGATGTCGGGTCCCCCCACAGAAAATTGACGGAGAGGGATAAAGATCTTATCAATGCTTTGATAGGGGATATACAGAAACAGTTTGAAGAGGGAGTGGCCAGCGGCAGGAACATGGCTGTGGAAGAAGTACAAATGATTTCAGATGGTCGCGTCTTTTCAGGGGCCCAGGCCAAGAAATTAGGTCTGGTTGATGTGCTGGGCAATTTTCAAGATGCCGTGGAAATTGCCAAAAAAATGGCCGGTATCAAAGGAGATGTGACACTGGTTTACCCAAAAAAAATGGAACTGGGGCTATGGGACCTGCTGCTAGACTTGGTTGCGGATTCAGCTGCCCGGGTGCTTCAGGGCATGAAAACCAGGATAGAGTATAGATGGACAGGTCTTTTCGACCGCGGATTTAGAGAAAGCTACTAATATCTCCTTTCCCCTCTCGTATAACTACCGGCATATCATCAATCAAAGAGACAACGCTGGAAGGGTTTGGATAAAGAATACCGCCGTCAATAACAACATCAAGATAGGAGGTAAAGGCCTCTACTATGGATTGGGGGTCGTCATAGCCTGCGCTGGTGCTTATGACGGGTCTGCCCAGGGTTCTTACGATGCTAAGGCAGATTTTGTTGTCCGGAACACGGATGCCAACGGTCTTCCGCTTGGTCAGCATTATTTTCGGCACCAGCCTGGTGCCTTCTAAGATAAAGGTATAGGGACCCGGAAGAAGTCGTTTCATAGTCTTATAGGCATAATTTGAAACCAGGGCATAGCGGCTGATTTCCTTCAGGTTGTCGCATACGAAAGAAAAGGGTTTTTTCAAAGGGCGGTTTTTTAGCCTGTAGATTAGCTGTATACCCTTCTTGTTATAGAGGTCACATCCAATTCCGTAAAAGGTGTCGGTAGGATAGGCAATCAGCCCCCCGCCGTCTAATACCTCGCTAACTCGGTTAATTAGACGCTGTTGCGGGTTATTAGGATTGATGGAGAGTACTAAGGGTTTTTTATTCATACTATAAGCCTGTCGGAGAACCGATTCTGTCCTTTACTCTTACCACGTTACTTGCAGAAAATTAAGGAAAATATTGTTACATTTCAATAATTATATATGATAATCTCCAAATCGTATATGGACCATCCGGCAAATGAGGTCCGTGAAACTGTTCTAATATGAAATTGCCAGATGGGAAAGGATGAAGCGGTCTTTTCTTCGGTTCCGAGCTTCTCGGCCTGGTGATTTCAGGCAGTTATGGGCGGGTGAAGCCTCCCCCCTCCGCTGTTCTCCTCCGCTCCTTCGGAGCGTCGGAGCCAGGGGGTCCCCCATCCCATAACAGCCTGAAATCACGAAGGCCTTCCAGCAGTCACTCCGAAAAAACCGCTTCATCCTTCGCCCTCAAAATCATATATTGATTCTATTCGTGCTCGTTTGCTGGATGATCCTGGTATATACACTGATTGAATCTTGGTTTTCATTTGTGGAATAAGCTTTTGCGAGGTTCCGGCTGCTATTTGCAAGCGCGTTTCACAGAAAAAATAGCTATGTAAGGTAAAATTGCAGGAGTGTTCATATGGATTTGGATTCGTTTATGGTCCTTTATTCTATTCTGTTCGGGCTTGCCTTGGGAAGCTTTGTGAACGTGTGTATATATCGTATCCCTATTAAAAAATCGATTATCAGTCCGCCGTCGACATGTCCCAACTGCGGCCAAAGGATTAAATTTTACGACAATATTCCCTTGATCAGCTATGTTCTTTTACTAGGCAAGTGCAGACACTGCCGCAATCGAATCCCGCTTAGTTATCCGGCCGTTGAACTCCTGGTCGGATTTTTGAGCCTGGCCCTGTTTGTCAGATATGGAATGAGTTTTCAATATATTCTATTTCTTTTATTTGTTTCGGCCCTTATTACTATCAGTTTTATTGATCTTCGGCATAAAATCATACCGGATGTCCTTTCACTGCCTGGCATCATTGCTGGATTTTTGGTTTCTTTTTTTCCTGGTCATGTTACCTGGCTGGACTCATTAATAGGGATCATATCGGGTGGTGGGGCTCTCTTTCTTGTAGGCTTTGTCTATAAACTCCTCACCGGAAGAGAAGGGATGGGAGGGGGCGACGTAAAGCTTTTAGCCATGATCGGCGCATGGATGGGTTGGAGATCGCTACCTTTTATCGTTCTGATATCTTCCCTCACCGGCGCCGTTATCGGGTTTGCCTTCATCTTGCTGTCAGGAAAAGGGCTTCGGTTTAGGATACCGTTCGGTCCCTTTCTCTCGCTGGGCGCATTGTTTTATTTCTTTTTTGGATCTGAATTGACAACCCTGTATTTTCGTTTGCTCGGATAGAGAGGTCTGATTTTGAGATTCCCATTGTACAGCTTGAGAACAGGGGTTCTGACGTATATGGCCTTTTTGACGGTGTTCGCCATGCTTCTTGTTAATGTGGTCATGGTAAAATTTACAGTAAGAGACTTACTGAGAGAGAAACTGAAAGCGGGATGCTTGCTAATAAATGCGCTAGAACAGAAGCTGGAATATGAGACTGTAGAAAGGCACAGATCCTGGGAGAATCTGCGATCAGATACCCAATTTAGAAACCGGACTGCCTCATTGCTTAAGGAAGTCGGTTTCTCTTGTTTCTTGGTGTTCAACGGAGAGGGTAGCAGGGTTTTTGACATTGAACCTCATGGTGAAATGAATAAAGATGCTCTCTTGATTTCGCGAAAGGTCCTTGCAACTAGAAAAGGTTCTCATGATTTTTCTGGAAGCACCTGGGGCGTGATCTGGCTTGGCCCAAAAAGCTTGAATATTTCCGCGCCAATGTTTTTCAACGGGCTTTTTGCAGGTGCAACCACCATCAGTGCGGACTTAATTCCTTTATATCAAAGGCTGAGAGATTCGGAAAAGATCATTCTTATCTATATTTTCCTCAATACGATTGTTTTTGTCCTATTCGGTGCCTATTTTATCTCGAGAACCGTTGTCAAGCCAATTCACAAACTTCTGGGTATTACAGAAGAATTTGAAGAAGGGGAACCATTTCCGCAACTCCCGGACGCATCGCGAAATGAAATAGGCCAGCTCTTTCTCTCCTTGAACAAAATGCTCAAACGTCTGGAGGAAAACAAACAGGAATTGAAATCCCATATTGCCTCTCTTGAAGAGGCCAACCAGGAGTTAAAGAAGGCTCAAAAGGAAATCATCAAGTCTGAGAAACTTGCTTCAATGGGTCGTTTGGCTACAGGTGTGGCTCATGAAATTGGCAACCCAATAGGTATTGTTTTGGGTTACCTGGAATTACTCAACAAGGGTGGTCTTAAGGAGGAGGAAAAACAGGATTTTTTGAATCGAATCGAGTCCGAGATAAGACGTATTAGTGGCATTATCAGGCAGCTGCTTGATTTTTCAGGCCCTTCAAACGGTAAACGGACGCAGACAAGCTTGCACGGATTGGTCACTGAAACCATAAACATTTTAAAGCCTCAGCCGATGATGGCTTCCATAAATGTGAATACAGATCTAAGGGCGGAAAGAGATGAGGTTTTGGCCGACAGCGATCAGTTAAAACAGGTTTTTCTTAACATTATCATGAATGCAGCCGATGCTATGGGAGATGACATGGTCTCGGATGAAGAATTCCGGCCCAAGACTCTGACGGTAAGAACCACCAATGTAAATGATTCAGTAGAGATACGTTTTACGGATGAAGGACTTGGGATCCCCGAGCAAGACCTTGTTCAAATTTTTGACCCCTTTTTTACAACCAAAGAACCTGGTAAAGGTACCGGCCTCGGTCTGTCGGTCTGTTACAGGATCATAGAAGGATTAGGAGGGACTATAAGAGCGGAAAGTACCGTGGGGAAAGGGACGACAATCATTATTGACATTCCGCTCCATCAATAATTTCGAAAATAAAGTGGAGATGAATCATGTCTGAACAACATGTGCTTGTCATAGACGATGAA
>CAZUHR010000261.1:0-5040 GCA_964620335.1 uncultured Desulfobacteraceae bacterium | reverse complement strand
AGGACAAGATTTGCTGGATCTCCTTCTGGACATATTTTATCTGATCTACGTCATCTTCGTCGATCTCCGCACCAGCCTCCTTGGATTTCACTTTTTTCCTTAGCAGCTTTAGTTCATTTTCAAGATCAATAATGCCATTTAGCATTGTGTCTGTCATATCGGGCATGGGTTGGACCGGCATGGGCTCCTCTATGTCAACCTGTCTGGGTTTGAGCATGAGCCTTTCTTTCCATTTAGGGATGTGGGTTATTAGTTCGAATACTTCCTGGATTTTAGTTGCAAGGGCTTCGCAGGCCGTTGGTTCACCATGGATGACAAAGACTCGTGGTTTGGACTCAAAATGGGAGATCCAGTCGAGGAGATCATTCTGATCGGCATGTGCTGAAAAACCGCCGATTGTGAAAACCTTTGCCTTTACAGACACGTTCTCTCTGAATATCTTCACCTGTTTTGATCCGTCAACAATTTTTCGGCCGGTGGTTCCCTTGGCCTGGAATCCGACCATGACAATACTTGCACCCGATCGCCACAGGTTGTGTTTCAGGTGGTGCTTGATACGTCCCGCCGTACACATACCACTACCGGCGATAATAATGGCTGAACCGGATTTCTCGTTGATGGCCATGGAGTCCCTGGTACTTTCTGTGAATTTAAGATTCGGCATGTCAAATGGATCATAACCTTGGTCCACAATGGCACGGGCCTCCTCGTCGTAGTATTTTTTGTTTTTTCGGAAGATTTCAGTGGCCTTGATAGCCAAGGGACTGTCTAAATATATGGGAATATCCGGAAGTGAGCCGTTCCGTTGAAATTCCCCCAATATATAGAGGATCTCCTGGGTCCTTTCCACTGCAAAGGCGGGGATAATGATCTTTTCTCCTTCAGACACGCTATAGCGGATGGCCTCAAGTAGTTCTTGCTTGCTGTCGTCAAAGCTACGGTGCAGCCTGTTGCCGTACGTGGATTCTATAAAAAGGTAATCCGCATCAAAGATCTCATGTGGATCCCTTACTATTAACTGATCTTTCTTGCCCAGGTCGCCTGAAAAGACGATTTTAATGGATTCATTGTTTTCTTCAACCCACAATTCCAGGATACTTGACCCAAGAATATGACCTGCGTTTCTGAGTCGGGCCTTGATGCCGGTTTCAACGGGAATAATCTTGTCCCTTTCAAACGGGTATAACAACTCGAGGCTCGCTTCTGCATCTTCCGTGGTATAGAGGGGTAGGACTTCAGATTTTAACTGGCGCTTGTTTTTTCTCGTCTGCCATTCTGCATCCATTTCCTGGATGTGGGCGGAATCCAGGAGCATGATCTTGCATAATTCTGCGGTGGGAGGGGATGTGATGATTTTCCCTTTAAAACCGTCCTTGACAAGTTTGGGGATCTTTCCGCTGTGGTCGATATGTGCGTGTGTCAAAAAGAGGGTCTTGAGTTCCTTTGGATCGAAGCCCCAGTCCTCCCAGTTGCGCCTTTCCATCTGCGTTCCACCCTGGAAAAGACCGCAATCCACAAGAACCTTTTTCCCTTCCGGGCTTTCAACAAGAAAACTGGATCCGGTTACTGACTCTGCAGCTCCAAGACAGGTTACTCTGATCATAGTATGTTCCTTTCCTTTTTAAATAAGACTTTTGGGTTTTGGAAAAATCAGTCTAGGGTTATACTATAGGGCCATGGGGGTCTCTTTTCAAAAGACGAATCAAAAATTCTACTGAGCTAGTCGAATGCCCCCAATCCCGCAAATATGCGGCCCGTAACAGGCAGTAAATGCCAACGCCACGACAAATAGTCCCTTCAGGGGCTGTCCCAAGCAGAGGTTCAAGGCCTCACTGCCGTTCCATGAAATGATGTAAGCATATGCGGATTTTGAAAAGAGACCCCCATGGGCCGTCCTTTACGGTTTTCAAAAGACGCATCACAAATTTTACTGAAATAGTCGAACGCCCCCAAGGCCATGAGTACTCACCCACAAGCTTACACCCTTGGCACTAATTGTCAAAGCGTGGCTTTGAGGCGTTTTCTGAGTGACTGGCGGGAGGCCGCCGTCCTTTTAACAACTTATCAGCGGGGGAAACCGCAGCCCCGAGCTTGTCGAGGGGAATGCGGAGGGGGCAAAACTCCCCCGTAGATAAGTCGTAGAAAAGACCAGGCCGGGAGCCTCGGAACCGAAGAAAAGGTCTCAATGACACGCTCCCCCATCATTTATGGAGCCGAAAAATATTTGCAGAATACGGTATTTTTATACGTCATAAAGCGGGTACTGGTATTCTTGCCCCAGGTAGTTTTTTATTACAAGGCTATTTTTATTTTCACACATTACATATTTTGGGAGCAGTGGCACCTTTCCTCCTCCTCGCGGGAGATCAACGGCAAAATGAGGGACGCAAAGACCAGAGGTATAGCCCTGGAGCCCGGATATGATTTCCAGACCTTTGTTGATCGGAGTCCAGAAATGGGATGTTCCCTTTGTTAGGTCGGCCTGAAAGAGATAATACGGCCTCACCCGGATTATGAGGAGCTTTTGCACTAGGTTTTTCATAGTAGTAAGATCGTCATTGACTCCCTTTAAGAGCACGATCTGGCAGCCCATTGGGATTCCCGCATCGGCCAAGCGTTCGCAGGCAAGGGTTGCTTCCGGGGTGATTTCATCTGGGTGGTTGAAATGGGTGTGGATATAAAGGGGATGGAATTTTTTCAGCATTTTTGCAAGGTGGTGCGTAATCCTTTGGGGCAGCGTACAGGGAACCCTGGTTCCGATGCGTATGATCTCCACATGGTTTATGGCGCGCAATTCGGTCAGGATTGAATAGAGGTCTCGATTTTCAAGGAGAAGCGGATCTCCACCTGAAAGGAGAACATCCCTGATCTTTTTATGGCCTTTAATGTAAGAAAAGCCCTCCTTTATGGATTTTTTTGTCACCATAGACGAGCGTCCCACTTTTCTTTTCCGGTTACAGAACCTGCAGTACATCGCGCATTGGGCTGATACTAAAAACAGAACGCGGTCCGGATATTTGTGGGTCAGTCCGAAAACCGGAGAGAGACCTTCTTCGTTCAACGGGTCATCCATGCCGTTTTTGTCACTGATTTCTCGTTTATCGGGAATGCACTGTTTGTATATGGGGTCATCTTTTTTCTTGATTAGGCCAAGATAATAAGGATTGATGCGCATAGGATAGCGGTCAGTTACTTTTTGGAGTGCTGTCTCGTCTATTTCAAAAAACGCTGAAAGGGCCTCGGTAGTTGTGAGGCTCTGCAAGAGGATCTGTTTCCACAAAGGCGCTTTTTGTCTGATCATAATTTTACCGGCCGAATCTGGCTCCGATTTAAAATGGTATATGCTTTGGGACCGCAATTGAAAATGAGGTCAAAGGCGGAAAGATTGGGGATAAAAGGTCCCCATAATTGAGGGTAAACTATAGGACGGGGGTTAAAGAACACTAGCCCGATGTTGTTTTTTTCAAACGCCGCCTTGTCCAGGTACTTCTTGGCGCTGCTTTGTGCCAGGAAATGTGATGCGCCTAGTTTTTTGCAGACCTCAAAGGAGAGTTGTGGCTCACTCGCCTCAATCTCGAGCCCTGAGAGCAATTGCACCTTAGTGGGAATCTGCAAATATTCCATAATATGCTCGATGATTATTATGTTCAGATCAATCAGCTTTTCAAATTTCTCTGAGAAAATGTTTTCCAGAAAAAACAGGTGGTCCTCGAAAAAGGGCGCTTTTGCGTAACCGGTCTTCAAGCTGGCAAGATGTTTTTTCTCCCAGCGTCCGTCATGGCAGATCCTTACTTCATTGATATTTTGAAGCCCTAAACCTTTTTTACGTACCGGTATAGTTATCCACAGGGTTCCCTGGTCGTTCTTGAATCTGTTTCTAGACAGCCATGTAGTGCCCTGCGGGAATTGTACCCCATCCATGAGAACAATAATATCCGAACAAAGGGCCTTTAAAAAAAAGCCTGGGAAAGGGGCGAAGTATGGTTGATAGGCAGATACAATCATAAGTTTACCCCCCAGGTGCATAAAAAACACCGGTTCGTTCGGTTTATCCTGTCCGTGATCTGAACTGAGATTACTCACGGACAAGTTTAATTATTCCCCTCGAAGTGTACTCTGCAACGTCTGCCAGTCCGTCGAGAGGCATAAAAGATAAGGCATTGGCAGTAAAAAGACAAGTAACAGATGCTGGAAACTCTTCATCCGCGCGATAGAATATATAATAGAGGGCGATTTTGGGCAGAGGGTTGAGAATAAAACAGAAATCACCTGTAAGACCCGGCAGGCCATCCCGGCCGTCAAAGCTCTTTTTAATCATATTCTGCTTTTCTTCGATCAGGAGAACGTGGGGAACAAGCACCTTTTCCGTATTGACGCTAAAAGCGCCTTGGTATGGCATGCTGTCAGGAAAATCCTTGAATGACCTGAAAGGTTCAGTTTGCATGGGCTCGGAATTGACATGGACGGCGTAAAGGGAAATCAGAAGACCAATTGGCCCATAAGCAGGTTTGCCTGACAGGCTGATTATCTCGGGATCCAGGCAGCAGTTCTCACCAAAGGCCCTGAAATAGAAGTTGTCGCCCTTTCTTTCGGCCCCGAGTGATTTTTCCGCATCATCGGGTATTTGTGCGAAGAATTTTGAAAGGTTATCAAGAATAATCCTATTATAATTATAAAGTATTCCCACGCAGGCCCCTTCCTCATTTTTGTAAACCCATCCATCGCCAACCGGAATTATAATGAGGTTACAGTTTTGATTGGTCTTTTTCAAGCCCAAGAAAAGACTTCACAACCCTTCACTCTTTTACTTGTTCTTTCCTAATCCATAGATTCTTGTGAGGAGCCATAAATTTTTGCAAGACATGGCTGTTATGCTGACGCTCTGGATTTCGGTTGCCGATTCTTTCTTGAGATGGTAAATATTTATTTTGGATCATCTCCAAATTGGTTGGTGATTTCAAAAGGATTCAAGGCTTCGAGCGGTCAAGGATTCAGGAAACTTTATTTTTAATTTTATTTGGAAAAAGAGCCTAAAGATTT
>CAZUHR010000260.1:0-5089 GCA_964620335.1 uncultured Desulfobacteraceae bacterium | reverse complement strand
AATCACATTTCTCGGCCGTTAACAAGTCTTCGGAATCAATGTTTACAAGGATCTATGAATTCTGGTAGGCTGCGGCAAAATAATGCCCTACTGCGGGCTCTATTAAATTCTCCGGTCTTGTTACCGGTGCCTTCCTGGTAAAAAACTTATAACCTCAAATCTGGAGATAAATATTAAACAACATGATGTCGGAAGTCCTTGAAACATCAAAAAAAGTATCTGAAATGAGCAAGACCGTCCGGATCGACAGGCAGGCACTGGGCCGTTTTGTGCGGAGATTGCAATCCGAAGATATTCAGATGCCTTCTTGGGACACTAACTGCCATTTTTTTGATGGGACTGAAAAAACAGTCGCTTATTTTATTGTTCTGGACACCATCAACTTCTGCTTCTGGCCGCCACCGGGCAAGTCCAAATGGGAGATCGACTACGAATCTAAAAGCCTCTCCGGCTATTATGCCTTAGCGGCATCACTAAAACGGGCTGTCGAATCAGGAATTCCTATATTGGAAGCAGAATACTTAGCTGATCTTTCCCTGGATCAACTGAAGTATATATTGCAAGGCCGTGGAGAAATACAGCTGCTTGAAAATCGGCTTACCGCCCTCAATGAACTGGGAAATATCCTAATCAACGGGTATGAGGGGCACGCCCATAGGCTTGTTGAAAGCGCCGGATATTCAGCCTTGAAGCTCGCCCGTTTGCTGGCTGAAAAACTTCGTTCGTTTAATGATATGGCCGAGTATCAAGGCCACAGGGTCTTTTTTCATAAGCGGGCGCAGATAATTGCAGCCGACTTATACGGCGCGTTCAACGGCAAAAAGTGGGGCCGCTTTATGGATATGGATAAGGTAACTGCCTTTGCCGATTACAAGTTGCCCCAGGTACTGCGCCACCTGGGAATCCTCCATTACACGGACGCCCTCGCAAAAAAGATTGATCAAGAAATCTTAATAGATGCAGGTTGCGCGGAAGAAGTTGAGATCAGGGCCAATACTATTCAAGCTGTTGAACTGATCCGGCGGGAACTTGCACAAAAGGGAAAGGCCTTAATGTCTTTTGAGATTGACTGGCTCCTGTGGAACCTGGGTCAGGACAATAAATACAGGAAAAAACCGTATCATAAAACATTGACGATCTTTTACTGATGTTTTTGTGACCGCTTATGCAGTCAGACTGAAGGTGTTTAGACTGAAGTCTGAAGGTGTTTTGACTGAGTAGTTAAATGTTTTCATTCGATGCCATAGCGAATGACGGTAATGCACGGGCAGGAAGACTTATTACGCCTCATGGATCTATTGAGACGCCATCCTTTGTCCCCGTCGGTACCCAGGCCACCGTAAAGGCTATGTCGTCGGAGGATCTTCGCAATGTCAAATCCCAGGTAATCATCGCCAATACGTATCATCTCCACCTTCAGCCGGGTGAAGACCTAATAGAAAAGATGGGAGGCCTTCATGGATTCATGGACTGGCACGGTCCCCTTATGACCGACTCGGGCGGTTTTCAGATCTTCAGCCATGGTGCGGCCAAGGAGCATGGCGTGGGAAAGATAGCCTCAATTTTTCCCGAAGAGCAGGATCGCGGCAGGCGTCTCAGTTCCAAAAAAGGAAAGCCTCTGGTAAAGGTCGAGGAAAATGGGGTGGAGTTCGTCTCCTATCTGGACGGCTCACGACATTGCTTCACTCCTGAAAAGGTCATTGAGATTGGGCGAAAACTCGGCGCAGATATTATGCTGGCCCTGGACGAGTGCACCTCACCTATTCACGACTTCGAATACACAAAAATGGCCATGGAGCGAACCCACCGCTGGGCTTTGCGTTCACTGGATATGTTACAAAGGACATTGGACAAAAATCAGGCCCTCTTTGGAATAGTTCAGGGGGGTGCCTACCGGGATTTAAGGGAAGAAAGCGCTTTATTCATGGCAGACAAGGGTTTCCAGGGCGTTGCAATCGGCGGGTCTTTAGGCAGATCCAAAAATGATATGTACAACGTCTTGAAATGGACAGTCCCTTTCCTGCCCAAGGACAAACCGCGACATCTCCTGGGTATCGGTGAAATAGACGATATCTTTGAAATAGTCGGAGCCGGAATGGATCTTTTCGACTGCATTGCGCCGACGCGAATGGCCCGCACCGGTACGCTTTTTAACAGGTCGGCGGCACGTTTCAGGATACATATCCTTAATGCCCGGTTCAAGCATGATCCCGGCCCAATTGAAAAAGAGTGCGATTGTTACACCTGCCAAAATTACTCCAGGGCATATCTGCGCCATCTGTTTATGGCCGGAGAAATCCTGGCAATACACCTTGCCGCTATTCATAACCTGCATTTTATGGAGACATTAATGTTCCGGATCCGCTCTTCGATAAGAAAAGGGAAATTTGAGGCCCTTAAAAATGAATGGAAGAAAAGATAGAGGGCCGTGAGCATATCGAATGACAGATGATGCCTTGATGGTGGATCAGAGACTGACAATTCACTTGTAAACGATTTTACTGTGTGGTAATTTTAAAGCTCCCTGCAGCGAGCTGCAGGGAATCACCAAGATGCAAGGAATTCTGTTAGTTTTATATTCGCTTGCTAACCCCGCAGCAAGACTTCGGCGAGTTAAGTCGAGTCGCTACGGGGAATGCGCTCTCTGTGCATTTTCAAAAAATTGGGCACTTATAAGGGCGGGCAAATGGATAAGGAATTATGGACCATTACCGAGGTAATCGAGCGCTTTGAGATCGAAGAGCATTTTGTAAGGGATCTTGAAGAAGAGGAGATCGTCTGTCCCATCTGCGGAGAAGACCCCAAGACGAAGCTCTTCCAGGTGAGTGAACTGGAAAAACTGCGCCTTGCCAAGATCCTTTTTGATGATATGGGAGTCAATCTGGAAGGTATCGATATCATACTCAGGATGCGACAGAATATGATTGATATGAGGAGGCAGTTTGACGATATCCTCGAGGACCTGGCAAACCGCATGAAGCAGGCGTTCAAAGAAAAGGCCTAATCCCGCCTCTCACATCCCCTTTATAATGCTGATCCATCTTATTTGCAGCTTCGAGCGTCTCGCTGTCATCCGTCTGAGGCACTTTGACCAACAGTTTGACCATGAGGTCGCCTCTTTGCTTGGTCTTGGCATTAAAGGCCCCCTTTCCCTTGAGTCGAAGGGTCTGCCCGGCCTGGCTTTTCGGGGGCACCTTGACATTGACTTGGCCTTCTATGGTCGGGATAGTGATAGTCGCGCCGGCCATGGCCTCACCAACGGTCACCGGCAAATCCATTAAAAGATTATCTCCCTCTCTTTTCAGTGTGGGATGGTCCTGAATATGAATGATGAGATATAGATCTCCCGGCTGTCCCCCGTTTCGCCCCGGCTCTCCTTTTCCGGCCACCCGCACCTTTGATCCTTCCTTGACCCCCTTGGGAATGGTAACCTTGATACTTTCCTCGCCGAGCACCTGACCGGTCCCCCCACACTGGCCGCAGGGTTTTCCCACCTTACCGTGACCGCCGCACGCTGGGCAGGCTTGGGAAAATTGCATAGGGCCTTCCGCGACTTTAACACGACCCGACCCACCGCACGCAGAGCATGTAGACATGGTAGAGGCAGGGTCTATCCCAGATCCCTTGCACGAAGAACACTCCTTTATCTTTTGCATACTTAGTTGGGTTTCAAATCCCCTCAGAGCGGAGATAAGGTCAATGGCCATATCATGCTGAATATCTCTTCCCTTTACGGCCACACGGCCCGATCGAAAAGTGCCTCCGCCTTGGCCAAAACCAAAGAGATCACCAAAGACGTCTTCATAGCTCTCGTAGCGGCCAAAACCTTGTCCGGCAAATCCTGCTCCGCCCGCTCCACCATCATCCTGCCACTGTTTATACTGCCTTGCCTTTCCCGCATCAAATCCCGCTTGAAGGCCCTCTTCGCCGAACTCATCATAGAGCTTTCTTTTTTTAGGATCTCCTATTGCATCATAGGCCCTTGAAATATCCTTAAATTTCTGCTCCGCCTCCTTGTTTCCAGGGTTGATATCCGGATGCCATTTTCTAGCCAGCTTTCGATAGGTCTTCTTTATTTCATCCTGAGAAGCCTCCTTAGAGACTCCCAGAATCTTATACAAGTCTTCGCCCATTGATCATGTAACCCTATTAAGTAGTGTTGCGTCCCAGAAATAATTCAAATAATTTAGACAAGTATTGTGAAAAAATGCGTTTAAAAAGTGGAATCAAGGCAAATCCCTTGGGCTCTTCGAAAGGCGACGAACCAGGGTCATAGCAAAATTTTTAAAAAACAGGAATTTAACAGAATCTGACGATTTGTCCAACAAGGTAGCGCTGATTTTCATCACTATGCAGTCCGTATCAGCCACAACGCTAGCGAAACGGGCCTGACCCCCGATACAAGCCATCTCTCCGAAACATTCTCCAGTGCCAATGGAAGCTATATCCTTCCCGTTTTTCCTGACCTTGGCCCTTCCGCTCACAAGAATGTAAAATGTATCATCAATCTCCCCTTCTGCAACCACAACCTGTCCCTCTTGGATAGTGACAATGTTGCTGGCCGAGACTATTTCTCTAACTTGATCACTTGCAAATTCACTAAAAAACGCCAGGCGATAGATATCATTGGCAAAACCCCCTACTTTTTCATCTGCGGAGTCCCCCACCAAACCCCTTAACGCTACCCTCAAGTCATATCCAAATGCCATGCCGGACGGATATCTCTTATTCGGGTCTTTAGCCAGGGCCTTCTTTATAATTTCCCCAAATATCTCATGCAGATCCGGGCGTATACTTAATACCGACACAGGTTCCTCATTAGTTATTTTATACATGATAGAGAAACTATTTTCCCCTGGAAATGCCTGCTCACCCGATAAAAGCTCGTACAGCACGCATCCTAATGAAAAAAGGTCGCTTTCATTTCCAGCTATTTCATCTCTAAGCTGCTCAGGAGACATGTAACTAGGGGTGCCAAAGATACCCATTTCTGCCGTTTTTTCTGTCATCTGGGCAACTCCAAAATCAGTGATTTTTGCAGTGCCCGAATTGTCAAGCATAATATTAGCCGGTTTAATGTCCCTGTGGA
>CAZUHR010000259.1:0-5113 GCA_964620335.1 uncultured Desulfobacteraceae bacterium | reverse complement strand
TTGTCGGAGGACATCATAGCCTCTAAGCGGCGGGGACTCGGAGAAAAAAACGGGTGTCCTTTCGTCGGCTCCGATGTCAGGATACTTATCGTTTTGCCCCGTCAAATTTTGTTTCGCTTACCATCACAATACTGGAAAATAGTGCCATTGGAGCATCATAGCAGAAATCTGAAATTTCTAATCGTATGGATTAGATACAAAACATGAGCTTGATGAAGAAAGCAGAACCATAGATGACTCAAGCTGGCTACTAAAGGCGTCTATGAATCGCCTTAAAGTGTTGTTTTTGAATGCAATAAATGGAAAGACTTCCAGAAAGCTATTCTGTCGATAGTTTTTCTTTGTTCTCGCTTAAATATCAAGTGATTACAGAGATCCTTCAACACCCCAAGCAAACGGCTTGTTTATGACCCTACCCCGAGATGTAACGATTTAAATAATTTTATATGAACGTATTAGTCGTCAAGTAGCAGCAAAGGTATCCAGGGCATGGCTTTAGGCCCTTCCTTTGAAACAAATTGGTAAATTCCGCCTATATTATTCGTCATCGGCATCTTGGTTCCCAGCACAATGAGCTTGTTGCCAACCGCTACAACACTTCTATCCATCATATCAATAAAGGACGGCGCACCCGTCATGGACATTGTGACCCAGCTGTCAGAACCAGGATCGTAAATGCCGCCTATATTATTCGTCATCGGCATCTCGGTTCCCAGCACAATGAGCTTGCTTTCAATTGCTACGGCACTTCTATCCATCATATCAATAAAGGACGGTGCCCCCGTCATGGACATTGTGACCCAGCTGTTAGAACCAGGATCATAAATGCCGCCTATATTATTCGTCATCGGCATCTCGATACCCATTACAATAAGCTTGTTGCCAACTGATACGGCATCCATCGTATACATATCGCTAAAAGACGGTGCCCCCGTCATGGACATTGTGACCCAGCTGTTAGAATCAGGATCGTAAATGCCGCCTATATTATTCGTCATCGGCATCTCGGTTCCCAGCACAATGAGCTTGTTGCCAACCGCTACAACACTTCTATCCATCATATCAATAAAGGACGGCGCACCCGTCATGGACATTGTGACCCAGCTGTCAGAACCAGGATCGTAAATGCCGCCTATATTATTATTCGTCGAGTCATCGATTCCCAGCACAATGAGTTTGCTGCCAACTGATACGGCACTTATCATATCCGTAAAAGATGGTGCGCCCGTCATGGACATTGTGGCCCAGCCGTCAGAATCAGGATCGTAAATGCCGCCTATATTATTATTCGTCGAGTCATCGATTCCCAGCACAATGAGTTTGCTGCCAACTGATACGGCACTTATCATATCCGTAAAAGACGGCGCACCCGTCATGGACATTGTGACCCAGCTGTCAGAATCAGGATCGTAAATGCCGCCTATATTATTATGCATCGGCATCTCGTCTCCCAGCACAATGAGCTTGCTTCCGACTGATACGGCATTCATCGTATACATATCACTAAAAGACGGTGCACCGGTCATAGACATCTGTGTCCAACTGCCCACATACCCGCTAGTGCTCAAACCTGCGGACAGTTTGTCTTCGGGCAGCATCAAGATCCCAATAAATAGAACTAAAGTAATAAATATTTTCCTAATCATCGCAGTTCTCCTCCTGGCTTCGCACCGGCAAGCAGGGCATGAGTAAATCGCACATCCGCCATCAGTTTCTGCACTCCGTCGCACAGCTCACGATATTCTGGGGTTGATTAACGGAACGATTTCAGATAGAAATCTTATGAAAAGGGTAGTGGTCTTCTCCCCCATTTCTTGCGGATCTCACTGCTGATGACGTAAGTATCCAATCTTTCTTCTGATTGTCGTGTCAGCCTGATTTTGAGCCCCGAAATCTACTTCTGCTCATTATAGTCGATTTTAGAACTATTTAGGTTTCAGTCACCGTTCGCACCGTGAAACTTTTTGGTTTCACCGCGAAACCGTGACTTGAGCTGTAAGTGTCAATAGATTGCACGGAACAGGAGCCATGGCAGAAAAGGGCAGAGGGTTGGTCATAATCGACCTGGATCAATTCAAAATGCACATCAAGCTCAACGAGAATGTTGAGTTGAGCCTCCATTTCGACTCCCCCTCCCGAAGGTTTTACCTTTCAGTGATGGCTTTTGTTGTTCATGAAATGCAGGAGCTTGGAAAAATTACGTTCATACCCCTCGAAGAACACTATGGGCTGCTTGCATTACTCAATGAGACGGTTGGAGGTTTGGCAGGGTCATCCCAGAAAGGGAATCTCATCCCGAGGATTTACAAGAAATGGAAGAGCGCTCTCTCTGACCTTGAAAACGCACCACTTTTTAGAGTGCTGGGAAAGACAAAGGAATATGGCGATGCGATAGGAAGGACCTATAGCTTTGCCGAGGAAGAGAAAGACCGCTGGGCCAATCTCTTTGAGTACAAAGGGGGCAAAGAAAACGTCAGGTTGAGGTTTTCAATAGATAAACTGGGAGCCGGTCTGGACGATGTGGTCATAACCTTCAAGGAAGACCTAAAGCAGGCTGACAGAACTGCCTGGGACAGGTTTTTGGATACCCTCGAAAAGGAGCGGATAGAAAAACAAACACAGGTGCAGACTTCAGCAAAGCCGAGCAGACTGCTCAGTAAACCACAGAAATGGGCAGCTCTTCTTGCTGCAGTTGGAGTCATTTCGGTGGCAGGAGCTCTGGCAGTCTGGAACTTCTATTTGCGTCCCCCGCCAATAGAGCCCACTTTAGTGGAAAACATGGCGTTCCCCTTGCCGGATAAGCCATCCATTGCTGTGCTTCCGTTTACGAACATGAGTGATGACCCTGAACAGGAGTATTTTGCCGATGGGATCACCGAAGAGATCATCACTGCGCTTTCTCAGAGTGAATTGCTATTTGTCATTGCCCGGAATTCCACCTTTACCTACAAGGGAATCCCGGTAAAAGTGCAGCAAGTCGCAGAAGAACTGGGTGTACGCTATGTACTGGAGGGTAGTGTTCGCAAAGCCGGAGATCGTGTCCGAATTACGGCCCGATTTGCTGATGCGATAACCGGGAATCACCTTTGGGCAGAGTGCTACGACCGGGAGTTGAAAGACATATTCGTCCTGCAAGATGAAATTACGATCAGGATCTTATCGGCCTTGAGAGTGAAACTGAGGCTGGGGGAAAGGGCTCGACTCTCAACAAAATATACGAAGAACCTTGAGGCCTACTTGAAAAACTTGCAAGGACACGAATGTTTCCTGCGGGGGACACCTGAGGGTTATAGAATGGCACGGCGTTTGGAGGAAGAAGCCATCGCCCTGGACCCTGAGTTTTCAGGACCGTACAGAATCCTTGCCTGGACGCATTTGATGGAGGCCTTAACTGGCGCGAGTAAGTCCCCTCGCAAGTCTGTAGAGGAAGCTCACAAATTGGCTGAAAAGGCCCTCGCCTTGGAGGAATCTAGCGCTCCTAACCACGGCCTAATGGGATTGGTCTATCTGTATGAGAAAAATCTCGAGAAAGCCGTTGCAACTCTGGAACAGGCGGTCGATCTGGATCCTAATAATGCTCGAGTTTACATGAATCTGGGCTGGGTTTTGGTAAATGCCGGGAGGGTACAAGAGGCTACCCTTTTGCTGGAAAAGGCCATGCGTCTCAATCCCTTGGACCAGAAGTTTCAGAGCATTTGCCGTCATCAAATAGGCCGCGCTTATGCCAGTATGGAACGGTACGAGGAGGCGATCGCAGAATTTGAGAAAGCGCTCCAGCTCATACCGAACAATTGGTCTGATCTCTTATGGCTGTCAGCTGCTTATGTTTTCGCAGGCCATGAGGAAGAGGCTCGTACTAACGCCGAGAGACTCTTGAGAGTCTACCCAAAATTTTCTCTTAAGGCCTATGCAAAAAGGGTGACTTATAAAGACCAGGCCTTTAAGGAACGCTTGTTGGAAGCTCTACGCAAAGCGGGGCTTAAATGAGGGAAGGTAGGCACTATATATTGCAATGTCCGAAAACGAAGCAAAAGTGTAGGTTGCTTGCCATATCCTTGCCTTTGAATTGCCCTCATTTTATTACGATTACCAAATTTAACATGAAAAATAGGTTGATTCAAAACAAATAGCAGAATCCGAGCGGTTGGAGCACGTGACGTCAGACATATCAAAGATTTTGGGGGTGGATGATAGTTTCACCTTTTGGATGGATATCTGAAAATTTTTCTGGGTAAATCAAGCGATTTGTCGGCTTTGATGTTCTGAAAAATGACGTCATCAACGGTTTCTTTCCTCATGATGTTCCAATTATAAGAAGGTCTCGCCTCAAAAAGTTTTTCAGCACAGGGAGTCTCAAAGCATGACCAACTAATCCTAGAGGAATGCTTCTAATTTTCTGGTCTTTATGATATGATATTAAATTGTTACCTACCTCATTTTTAATTTTGCCACATTCAAAATAAAACTAAAATTAAAGCGTAGATTTTCCCAATGGATAACAAGAAATCATTTAAAGAATTTGAACAAACAATGAAGGCGTTAGGATACGATAAACGGACGTTACAAGCCTTTATAGAAATTTTTGATAACATCTTAGGTTCGGTTCGCGAACCCTTAGTGGTGCTTGATTCTGATTTGAAGGTTTTAAAGGCCAATCATTCCTTTTACCGGACCTTCAAGGTCAAACCAGAGGAAACAGAGGGGATATTAATATATGATCTTGGCAACCGGCAATGGGACATCCCAAAGCTTAGAGAATTACTTGAAGATATCCTTCCTCAGAATTCCACATTTAATGACTTTGAGGTGGAACATAACTTTGAGACCATAGGCCGAAAGATAATGCATCTGAACGCCAGACGGATTTACAGAGAGTCGAAGCAAACCCAGATGATCCTCCTGGCCATCGAGGATGTGACCGAGCGTGAATATTATAAAAGACATCTTGAGGAACTTGTTGAAAAGCGAACGGCCGAAATCAGAGTAGCAAGGGAAGAGGCGGAAAAAGGCAAACAAATCGCTGAAGCCGCACTTTTCGAAATAAAGAAGTTAAAAGACCAACTTGAAGCTGAGAGAGCGTATCTACAGGAAGAAATCAAGCTGGAATACAACC
>CAZUHR010000258.1:0-5117 GCA_964620335.1 uncultured Desulfobacteraceae bacterium | reverse complement strand
CCTGAAGAGCATAAGCCTTGAGCTTGTTTGCAAGACCGATACCCCTGCCTTCCTGCTGCAGATATAAAATTACTCCAAGGCCCTCCTTCTCAACCATTTTCATGGCCCTTTTCAATTGCTCGCCGCAATCACAACGATAGGAACCGAATACATCACCCGTAAGGCATTCTGAATGCACGCGCACCATGACTTCTTTTTCAGGATCGATCTTTCCTTTAACAAGTGCCAAGTGCTCATAATCATCAATGTCGTTTACAAAGGCAATGGCCCTGAACTCTCCAAGTGGAGTGGGTAAGATAGTCTCTGCTACCATATGAACAAATGACTCCTTTCGCATCCGGTACGCAATGATATCTGACACCGTAGCGATCTTCAAACCATGTTTTTCTGCAAAAACCCCTAGATCAGGCATACGGGCCATGGTGCCGTCATCTTTCATGATTTCGCAGATCACCGCTGCGGGCTTCAGACCTGCAAGTCGGGCCAGGTCAACTGATCCCTCGGTCTGTCCAGTCCTGAATAAAACCCCTCCCCTTCTAGCTCTTAAGGGAAAAACATGTCCCGGTTGAACGAGATCTTCCGGCCGGGCATCATCACCTACCGCAGTCAAAATTGTATGCGCCCTGTCTGCTGCCGATATCCCGGTCGTCACTCCGTGTCTAGCTTCAATAGACGCCGTGAAAGCTGTCTTGTAGGGAGAACGATTGTCGTAAACCATCGGAGTGAGCTTAAGCCGCTCCACGATTTCATGATCAAGGGCCAGACAGATAAGGCCACGGCCATACTTGGCCATGAAATTCACGGCCTCAGGAGTAACCTTCTCAGCCGCTATGGTCAGGTCTCCTTCGTTCTCCCTATCCTCATTATCCACGAGGATTATCATCTTGCCGTCTCTTAGATCTTCCAGAACTTTCTCTACACCGGAAATTGGCATTTTAATCACCGAATCCCTTTTCTATAAGCATTTCCATGTTAATATGCGAACCTGTTTTTCCTTTTTGGGTCGATCTGTCTCTTGAAAAAAACTTCTCCACATACTTTCCTATTAAATCCGTTTCAATATTGACCAGATCCCCGACCTTCTTTTTCAGAATGGTGGTCTGCATTCCGGTTTGAGGGATGATGTTCACTTCAAAAAACCTATCTTCACAACGATTAATGGTCAAACTGATTCCGTCAACTGCGATGGAACCCTTTTCAATTGTATAACGCGAAAGTTGTTTATCAATTCCTATCCTGAAGAACCATGACCTCTGCTCCGGTTCTTTTTTCATTATCTCTCCGACCCCGTCCACATGTCCCGATACCAGGTGCCCTCCAAGACGATCAGTAAAGCGCAGGGCCCTCTCCAGATTCACCTCATGCCCCTGTCTCACCAGGCTCAGAGTGCTGCGAGAAATGGTCTCCCCTGAAACATCCATGGTGAATGACCCTTCCGATATTTCGGTCAGAGTAAGACACACCCCGTCAACACAAATACTGTCTCCCGGTCGTACGTCGGCCATCATGAAAAGCGGGGCAATGGTAAGCCTCATATCATCGCCAACACGCCGGACTGTCCTCACCTTCCCTATACCTTCAATCAAACCGGTAAACATTAGTTTATTCCATTGATGTTGTTTATAACCAGCGTTAGAGGGATACTGCCTCTACTTCGGGTGAATCACCAGGCGCAAGGCAAAGGGCTTTGAGCTGTAAGCCTTGGGCCTTCAGCCTATCTGTCTCCAGGTCTTGCAGATGACCCTTCGCCATAAACTGCAGAAAAAGCCCTTTCTCATTGGTCGTTTCCGCACTTGTAATCCGGATAAGCTGTAAAAAGAATATCCCCTCCAAATCGCCTGACTTCAAGGTCTTTCAGGCACAGGCATTGATCAACTTTATCGGGTCCTCGGCCCGCTGCCATCGGGATACCATCTTCCCCTCCCAAAATCTTGGGGGCCTTAAAAATAAAAAATTTATCTATCAGTTTTTCCCTAAGCATGGAACCAATAATCGATGCACCTCCTTCCACTAAGAGACTGGTTATAAACCTCTCTCCCAATATACCCATTAGGGCAACCAAGTCAATCCTCCCGGACTTCACCGGACATGTTATCACAGAAACGCCGTTTTTTTGAAATTGTTTCAAATTCTTTGAAGAAATTCCAGCACCTGCAACTACAATGGTCTCTGCAGAGGAATTATGATTTAATACCCTGGCTTTAGCCGGTATCCTTAAATGGGTATCAACAATAATTCGTAATGGGTCATGGCCACTGCGGTGCCCGAGACGCGCTGTAAGAAGGGGATCATCTGAAAGTACCGTTCCAATACCAACAAGTACAGCGTCTACCCGGTCCCTCAGACGGTGCACGAATTTTCTCGATTTTTCATTTGTGATCCACTTTGAATGTCCCTTTGCAGTTCCTGTCCATCCGTCCATTGTAAGGGCCGACTTGACCATAACAAAGGGACGCCCTGTAGTAACAAATTTCAAAAAGGCCTCATTAAGCCTACGGCACTCCGCTTCCAGAACCCCGGTGGTAACTGAAAGGCCTTTTTCTTTTAAATATTCACAACCACCGCCCTTAACATCAGGATTGGGGTCTCTCATGCCGACGACTACCCTCTTTAGCCCACTTCTCAAAATGGCCTCTGTGCATGGCGGGGTTCTTCCGTGGTGATTACAGGGCTCCAGGGTTACATAAAGGGTAGCCCCAGGAGCTTTTCCCCCCAAAGCGCCCAAAACTTCTACTTCTGCGTGTGGCAGACCGGCCTTCCTATGATAACCTTTAGCAATAATCTTACCCTTTCTTACAATAACAGCTCCCACAGCAGGGTTAGGCGATGTTCGACCCAGCCCTTTGCGGGCCTGCCGCAGAGCCTCCTTCATAAACTTCACATCTGTGTCTTGCATGCTTTCAGCCATTAAATTTCATTTTCAACTTTCAACTTCTAATACGAAAAGCAGGTTATTTTGCAATACCTACAATAATCAACGAGTCATAAGTTCTTTTCTAATTCCTCATGACCCTGGTAAAAAGTATCAACAATACTTGCTGCCGACTATTATGACACAAAAGCAAAGAGTCTATGCCCAAAGAAACTGTGTCACAATTCCTCCCCGTCACTGCGATACAGTCTCAAAGGGCATGGTTTTCAAAAATTCAATAAAAAGGTTGCTTTGATGTCTTCAAGTATTTGAATTCCTTGAAATAATGAGCGCTGCCGGGAGTTTGGTGCTGGGTATCGGTAAGAAAAAAAATCGAAAAAAGCCGTGCCAGTACGGCCTATATAACCTCTGTCTTGATCGTTCTGCAGGTCGATTATTGCCGAACTCTTGCTTACTATACTATTTTTCCCTTTCTCTCCTCGACTTGAGAATATCCTCCAACTCTGTCATGAACTCATTTATATCCTTAAATTGCCTGTACACAGAAGCAAATCGCACATAAGCCACTTCGTCCCATTCTTTTAGTTTATTGATGACTCTTTCCCCTACCTCTGGGCTATCTATCTCTTTTTTCCCCAGTTCTTGAAAATACAACTCCAAGGAATCAACAAATTCCTCGATCTTGGTAACACTTATAGGTCTCTTTTGACAGGCTTTACGGATCCCGGAAACAATTTTGTCCCGACTAAAAGGTTCCCGCCTGCCATCTTTCTTGACTACCATGGGAAGGACCTCTTCAAGTTTCTCATAGGTAGTAAACCTTCTTCCGCATTCAAGGCATTCTCGCCGCCTTCTTATCATTCTCCCGTCTTTTCCCAGCCGGGAGTCAATAACCTTGTTGTTTATTTTTGCGCAGTACGGACATTTCATGGGACAAACCTCTCAACCCTGATACCTGCTTCTTTTAACATTTCATCGGCCAGGGAATCATCATAACCCTCTCCGTAGATAATCTCTTTAATACCTGCATTAATTAGCATTTTCGAACATATTATGCAGGGCTTATTTGTACAGTAAAGGGTTGATCCATTAATTGAGACACCGTGAAAGGCAGCCTGTATAATAGCATTCTGCTCCGCATGTAGGCCCCTGCAGAGTTCATGTCGCTGACCGGAAGGAACACCCGAGTCTCGCCTGATGCAGCCTGTCTCTTCACAATGCCTGATACCAGCCGGAGCTCCGTTATAGCCCGTCGCCAGAATCCTTTTATCCTTTACCAGAATGGCTCCGACATGGCGCCGCAAGCACGTGGACCTCTTGCCCACCATGTTCGTAATTGTCATGAAATACTCGGACCAGGAAGGTCTGGACAATTAACGCTCCTTTTCAAGGTACTGGTAAATGGGAAAGGTACGGCACAGTTCAAAAACAACTTTCCGTGATTCAGTTAAGACACTTTCGTTATTCGGATCCTCCAATACGCGTTTGATCAGACCTCCTATTATTTTCATTTCCTTTTCCTTCATTCCCCTGGTCGTCAACGCCGGCGTTCCCAATCTAAGGCCGCTGGTTACCTTTGGCCCCCTTTTATCAAAGGGAATGCTGTTCTTATTCGTAACTACACCTACTTCCCCTAAGGCCGTTTCCGCCTCTTGTCCTGTTATTTTCTTTCGGGTCAAATCAATCAAAATCAAGTGATTATCGGTGCCTCCAGAAACCAGATCAAAACCGGAACCCATAAGTTCCTCAGCAAGTACTGCTGCATTAGTTACCACCTGCTTTTGATAATCACGAAACCCTGGTCTCATTGCTTCCCCAAAGGCAACCGCTTTTGCAGCGATAATATGCATGAGTGGTCCGCCTTGTATACCGGGGAAAACCCCTCTGTCCAGCCTTCTTTCGTATTTCTTTTTTGAAAGAATTATTCCTCCTCTAGGGCCTCTCAGGGTTTTATGGGTAGTTGAAGTGATAAAGTCCGCCACTCCCACAGGAGTGGGATGAAGCCCAACCACCACAAGACCGGCGATATGGGCAATGTCAGCCATAAGATAGGAGCCGATTTCGTCTGCTATTTCCTTAAACAGGTCAAAATCGATAATTCTTGGATAGGAACTAGCACCTGCGATAATAATCCCGGGTTTGTGTTTTTTTGCCAGGTCCCTTACCTGATCATAATCTATCTGCTGGGTCTTGGGATCCAATCCGTAAAAAACGGATTCAAATACCTTTCCCGAAAAATTGGCAG
>CAZUHR010000257.1:0-5126 GCA_964620335.1 uncultured Desulfobacteraceae bacterium | reverse complement strand
TGCAATTTTACCCATTGTTGCTGCTGTGGCTGCAGTGGATCCACTTATAGCAGCAAAACCCGAGCAGGCGAGGACAGTCGCGATGGTTAACCCACCGCGCAATTGCCCAACCCATGTATAAGTTGCATTGTATAATCTACGACTGATACCCGAAGCAAAGCCAAATGAACCCATGAGAATAAACATAGGGATAACAGAAAGAGGATAGGAAGAAAAAGTCTCAAAAACATCCTGTGCCAGCAGCCCCAGGGCAGGACTTGAGCCACCTATATAGGCAAAACCAACAAGGCCTATAAAAGTCATGGCGAAGGCCACGGGCATTCTCATAAGAAAGAGTACAAGAAGCAGCAGGATGCCAACTATACCGGCTGTTACAGGAGTCATTTTTTTACGATTCTCATTATTGAAGTGATAAAACCGTGCAAATAGAATAAACAGACCGGGATGCACGCAAAGCCCGCGCCATATGCAAAGGGATACATTGGAATGCGCAAGGTTGGACTCACTTCATTCCCACTATACAGGGAGCCTGCATGTTCAAACAGGCGCCAACAAATCATGATAAAAAGAAACAGGCCGAGAAATTGAATAACGCAATTGATAATGTGCTGCAACGGTTTGGGAAGGAGGGGCACAAAAAATTCCACCTCAACGTGTCTGCCTAAGATAAGACTGGCCGCAATAGCAAAGGAGATTGCCATGAGTTGGGAAATCATTATGATATCGATGGAGCCGGGAACAGGCAGAAGAAAAACCTTTGCCCCTATTACATCAATACAGGTAACGAACATCATAAGGAGGATTCCGGCAAGTCCGATCCACTCCACCAAAAAACCCAATCTGTCATTAAAATACTTTAATCTTTCCAGGATGGACATAGGCTTGTGGCTCTTTAGGCAAAAGATATCGTCTTTCTGATCTTTGTCGAACAGTTATAGAGTGCCTCAAAAAATATCTTCGATAATTAGGAACTTACCTGCCAAAGGAATTCCCCTCATGGTGTCTGTTTTCCCATGTGTTCATTCCCCATTTTCCGGCAGGTAAGCCTATAATAGGATTTCCATATGCTAGCGAAGAAACGCCTCCGGACCTGTAGCAGATTTTATACGATACCCAATCTGCTTCTTGGTCCAATAGTCAATGCGGTCATGTAGAAATTTAATCCAGCCCCTGACTTCTTCCTCCGAATAACCTTTAGAAACCATATCCTTGATATAGCCTTCAATGACCGTGTTGGTCACACTTACCCATCGGGCCAGCTCCTCTGGAGGCAGTTCAATAATTTCGACTCCTTTTTCCTTGGCAAAATCTTTGCCGTCAAAGTCAATTTCATTCCACATCAGGGCCATTCTCTCCTTGTATTCTCCGCAAAGTATATCAAAGGTTTCCTTGAGATCCGGAGTCAGCTTCTCGTAGCTTTTCTTGTTCATAATCACGTAAAAGGTATACAGGTTTCCCACCTGCCAGGTTGCAGTCGTGTATTTTGCCACCTCGGCGAAACGGAAGGTTCTCAATGTTTCAAATGGTATGTTCACTCCATCGATGACACCCTTGGCCAGACCATCATAGACCTCCATAATAGGCATAGGAACAGGTGATGCGCCCAGGGCCTTGACTGTATCACCCACCCGTCCCGGCGCCCTGATAGTCATTCCCTTCAGATCTTCTAGCTTGCGAACGGGTTTTTCAGTGATCATCACGTTGGGGGTGCTGGTATGCATCCAGAGCACTTTGACTTTGTTCCATTCCTCTGGTTTGAATTTGTAATAGAAATCATTAACCGCTAGATTCGATACCCATCCGCTGGGATAACCAAGCGGGAGATCGCAAACCTCGGTCACTGGAAAACGGCCGGGTGTGTATTCGACATGAGCAAATCCCATATCCGCAACACCTAATTCGACACCCCGATACATTCCCGGTGGTTTGAGCAGGGAACCGCCCCCCATGTAAGTCGTCTTGATGCGGCCTCCCGTGCGTTCTTCAAGTTCCTTAACGAACGCTTCACAGATCTTGGACTGCTTGGCTGGAGGAGGAAAAATGTGAGCAAATTTAAAATTAATCACGTCAGCGGCATTGCATTGTTGCGGGACAGCAGAAAGAATAAACGCCATACACAACAACCCTACAAGTGCAAGAAATAATTTATTCTTCATTGATAAATCCTCCTTTTCTAAAAGTTAATGTCTACAGCGCTGAATTTAAGCATGGCCATATAAAATTACTGCTTTTGCCAGCAAACTCATTGATAGAGATTATGATAGATAAAGACAGATAAGAAAAATAGTCATAATGTGGCTAAACTCCTTGAGAGCAATACGCTCAAGGGGAGAAGCTATTGTCTCCGAAAAAAAAGGGGTTAGCCTGATTCAGCTAACCCCTCCATTTTCCACAACACTCTGAAACAAAGGATTTTCAGGGGAGAGAATCATTGTCCCTCCCTGTTACGCTTTTTGACTATTTCGATAAACTCCTCCAGATTCTGCTCGGAGCCGAAAACATCGTCATATAATTGCTCACTCCAGAGGGTAAGCCCCAGTTCAAATATATCATGTATGAGATTGTCGGCGTTCTCAGCCCCTTCCAGTTTCAACACTTGATAAAGCAATTCATCAGGCACCCTGATTGGATAAACCGTTGTAGAGGAAGTAGTACCGCTTTTTTTAAGATATTCTTGAATACTCTTTAGAATTCTTAAATTTATATATTTACCCTTGTATTCCGCCTCATCCATTAACTTTACCTTTTATTCTTAGACTATCTACTTCTAAAATATAAAAAAAGGGAAGTCAACTGAAAGGTAATTACCCTGATTCACCATCAAGACATCATGTGAATTTGATGGTCGATTTTGGAATTACTGTGCATCTTGGTCCTATATACTTATTATCATGGTTTAAGTAAAGTTTTTCTTATCTTTCTAATTGCCTCGTTCATTTTTAACCGCAATAACCCTAAAGAAAATTCGTTGCCGAATATACTGACTATCAACAAATCAGACATGACTTTCCTGAAATGTATACTCTTATACTCGCCTTTATGAAAAATTAATGCAAAGTCTTTATCTCCAACCATCCGGGCCATGGCACTCACTGCTGCAAAATTACTTGCAGCAACTGCGGGTAGCAGATTTATGACACCGTCGAACTTACTCATCACTCGGTGGGCAATATCATTACCAGCCAAATCAACCAGAAAGGCACAGTGGACCCCGGGATCTATGAAATCCCGCTGCAAAATTTCCTCTATTCTGTCTAACTGGTTTTTGCTCAGTTTATGTGCCACTCGTATTCCTTTGATAAAGCAATTCGTCGCTAACTTTCTTTTTGCCCCGGCTTAAAGACTCGACCTGTCTTGTCGCAGATCGGGGCGTAGAACTTAATTCTCTTAGCTCACAACTTGCCCGCCGGACCTTTTCACCTCCAGTTTCAGTATATGGAGAATAGGTTCCTGTTCCACCTCACTGAATTAGCCATCTATATTTGACATCTCGATCAAAAACGCGCAGGTTGTGTTATACGAATATTGTGTGATTTCTTCTCTGTTTGATCCTGAGAACCATTTTCTGCACTCCTGCCGAAGTATTATAAGATCAATCATCGACTGAACGTCTCTCTCTTATCCCGCTTCATTACCCAATTTCAAGTCATCAGGAATTGTCTTACTGAGCGGTTGATACAGCTGCACCAACCAGGTTTCTCCAGAAGTCTTTACAAGGCATTTCGCAAGAAGTCTTCCAGGATAGCATTTCAGTTGTCGGATATCTGAACGTGCCAGTTGCCTTATCTTGAGACGAAACCAACGTCGGTAGATACAATACAGCGTTTTCGATGTAATAACCATATGCATGCGAGTAAAGCGTCGAACGGAGGGAATACGAACTGAAAAGGCCCTTACAGACCAGACGATTTTTTCGCCCTTCTCTCTTTTTTCCTCGAAAAAGGTATCATAAGAAAATGGTAACGAAAGCAAAGTGCTTTTTTTAATATCACGCAGAAAAAAAGACCTTATTCTGAAGAAAAGTGATCCAAAAAGCATGCGAAGAACACGAAAAAGCAAAGGAAGAAAAAAAAGGATGAATACAAGAAAGATCAGCGTGAGGAAAAAGCTCAGTTTGGGATAGGCCATAGTAAGAAACGAAAGACCAACAACTCCGATGTCTTCCCCGAGGCTTACCAATATGTTTGAAACAGGTTCAGGACTGGCATTAACAATGAGTCGGGTCCCTGCTTTTGTGACGTGGGCGGCAGTAGCAAGGCTGGCACCCAGCATGAAAACAATCACCTCAACGGCAAGTGAGGCTTCCCCAACCTGCATCAGGGCAATAAGGGCGCCTCCCAAGGGCCTTATAATAGTATGCAAGCCGTCCCAGAGAGTATCCAGGCCCTGGATTTTGTCCATAAAAAATTCTACAAAATAAAGCAAAAGTGCGACAAATATGACCGCATCATTTGCCAATACCTCAAATCCGAGTGGGAGCCCTTGTATCAGATCAAACTTGGTGGAAATTCCAACCACGGCCACCGTGGCGTAAAGGTTAATACCGGAAATAAAAGAGAGTCCCAGTATAGAGCCTAATTGGGCAATCACTTCCATTTGTTACTCCCTCACCTCTGTATCTTCCCGGATATCGATTCCGGGCCTCAGGAGTCGGGCATAATAGCTGCCCGAGGTATAGAGGGCTGCGGCCGGATTGTGGGCGAGGACCCGATCCTTGGAAATCAGTACTGTCGTGAAGGCCTCGCTGTATTTGAAAAACAGTGAATCATGTCCCACACAGAGCCCTACCAGGATATTGAAGTCCGTGTTCTCTTCATTAAGAATAAATGCCTGCACTATGGGGCTGCACATGGATTCAAACTTTCCTATCCTGACCTTCTCATCTTCTTTGAGCCCTAAGGACTCTTTGGGTGTGCACCCCGTTTTACATACCACGGACACTACTTCAAAGCCCTGGGCCTTGAGTATTCTTGTAAGAGACCGGGCTTCGGAGTATAGCCCCGCACAGAATGCGATTCCTAATTTCTTATAGCCCATCTTTTTGGCAAACTCGCAAATTTCCTGTACCCTAGGCTTGACAGGATGAAGTACGTAAGGCTTGATATGCCTGTTGGAATAACATTCGG
>CAZUHR010000256.1:4877-5134 GCA_964620335.1 uncultured Desulfobacteraceae bacterium | reverse complement strand
TGGCATATTCATGCTGGAGGTTTTCTGTAGATAAAACCTTTGGATCCATGTATACGTAAAAAATCATTCTTAAAATAACTCCTCGAAATCTTCTACAAAAAAGCCTCCAGGGCATTGATCTATAAGCCTGCCTTGCTCATCAATCCTGAGTTCCTGGATGATCGATCCAGCTTGAGTTACGTCTACAAAAAGAAGTGCCACATTTTCTGGTGTTATTGGTGGTGTTTTTTCATTCTTGCCTCGCGTGGTTTCTCTGA
>CAZUHR010000256.1:0-4867 GCA_964620335.1 uncultured Desulfobacteraceae bacterium | reverse complement strand
ATCTTTCAACTCCTCCTCCGCAGTTTCCCTCATCCTACGCATAATGCGCAAAATCAAATGCTCGCTATGAGTTTCGATAATGAAGGTATTTTTGTTTTCACCAAGGGCTGATTCGACGAAAACATCACCCAATTCTGCCTGAAGTGCTGGATGCAGATGAATTTCGGGTTGCTCAATTGCGATTATTTTATTAGATGAAGCATAAGCAGTTATCAAGACAGGTAAAACCTGGCTGATACCAATGCCAACATCGCGATGACTGACCTGAGTATTAGTCCTTTTGTCAAATAAGACAAGTTCTTGAATATCCGATAACAATGGTTCAAATTCCTTAAGTTTTTCAGGCAGTTCGTCAATTCTCTCCGCGAGTTCTCCAAACGGGTCATCAATCTCTCCATCGGCGTATCCTGATTCTATATCCCTTATGACTTTATAGCTTAGATCATCATGTTTTGCCGCGATATCTTCGATTGTAAGCAGGTTCCTGATTCTTAATTCATAGTTAGTGGACAGCTTTTCTACATCTCCCAGCCAGTTGTTAACAAGTGAGCGTATTCTGTGATCTGTACGAACGACATCCCACGCATGGCCACCGCCAGCCTGCCAGTTGGGATCATGATATTGAGAAAAGGCAATGTGGCGGGGTGGATATGAACGCAAGGGGCCTAAATAAGTGAGGCGATTTATTTCCTTCTCAGCGATTTGAGAACATCCCAAAACAATGTCTTGAAGGATCTTGGGCAAGAACAGTTCCATAGCGCTTTGGAGATCTTCTCCTCTGCTTCCTTTACTGATTGGAATAATTGCAGTCTGTTGGTGTCTTTGGCTTTGAGAGTCCTCGCCCCTTAATTTGCCTGGGGAAAATTTTCCCGTTTCAAATGAGATCTTTGGCACCAAATCGTCTATTATTTTTGACATGGCGTCTATATCAGTTGATTCTACTTTGTCAGTTGTTGTCATAGTTTGAATAATGAAGGTAATGATTTTTTGAAAGTCTGCATGTTCAGTATCCAAGCTGTCAAGCTGTAAATAATTGCCAGCCCTGTGGCTCATACTTAATAGACGTTTTCCGTCTATATCGATCCAGAAGGTTTCAACATGAACATCTCCCTCAACCTTTGATAGTTCATCGTAGGTTATAAAATCTCTTCCCCAGATTTCTTCATCCTGAAAATCTTCAACAACAGACTGATCGCCTTCTTCTCTGGCAACTTCTAATAAAGCATCCCTAAATTCTTTTGGTGTAAATTTTCCGATATCACTGAGAATGGATTTGCCGAATTTGCCAAGACCAATTGTCAAGCCTGTAGCGACGTATTTCACTTCTGGCAGAAGATCTGTTAATCTGACGCTAAAACTGTCTTTAGATATCTCTAATGCCCATTCAATCTGAAGCCCCGCATCACGTCTGTGAACATATTGGCGAAAGCCACCAAGATCCACGGAATCTCCACCAATCTCAGTCCTATGAATGTCCAGTTTGCCTTCCCGCATCGCCTCGTGAGCCAATAGGAGACTGTGTATCAGGCTTGATTTTCCTGAACTATTCGGTCCGAAAATGAGTGTTAGTGGACGAATGGGAACATGCTGTGTTTCTGAAAATGCCTTGAAATTACCCAATCTAAGCCCTGAAAGCATGATAATCCTCTCAATTAATTCAGTTCGGAAGAGCTTTTAAAATTTTTTGCTGTTGTTCCATCTCAGCCAAAAGTTCATTCATGTGTGCCTCTCGCCACTTGGCGGTCAGGTCTCCGGCAAAGGCTCGGTGAATAAGCCCTTTAAAAAGCTGGAAAAGCGCGTCTTTGGATGTTTCTATTGAATTAACATGCTGAAAAATAAGATGGACAGCTGATGCGAATCTTTGCTGCAGTTTTTTAGGAGGGCAACCAATTTTATAATTTTTTAAAAAATATGATGGGACCCTTTGTTGACCTACAGAACCAGTAAAACTTCCTTCAGCCTGCTTGCGGAACATATGGAGCCTAACAAGACCGAAAAGCCATTCAGAAGTTGCAAGTAGCCCTGGTCTAAGGACGTGAAACTCTGTCGACCCAAAACCGCGCCCATTTTTAAGATTCGATACAATAGCAGCTTTGCCGTTTTGCATACACGGTGTTATCTTCGCAAATATTACATCACCATCTTGAAAAGGAGTAAACCCCTTGCAGACTTCTGAATACTGCCTAATCTGTTTTCCGATTATTGTGCCCCATTTTTCATCAACATCAGACATAGGAACAAAGCTGAACTCAGCATCCATTGATATTTTTTTCTTTATTAGAGGAGGATTTATTTTTGCAACCTGAGGGTTTCCAAGATCATAAACCGGCCACCTCTTAGGATTCGTCACAGGATCACCGAATATCTGGTAAAAAAGTGCGGGGAGAATTCGCTCTGCTTTGGCATCTGCTTCAGCTCGCTTTTTCCGCAAGGCGTCTGCTTGGTCAAGGATCTCTACAATCCACCGCTGTTCTGAAGGCGGAGGAATAGGAACAGCTATTTCCTTTAGAAACTTAAAATGGCGGCTGTAACCACGACTTGGGATCTCAACAGACTTTAGAAAGAAATAAAGGAATTTCGTATGAAGTTGCTCTATAGGATGAAGCACCTTCACACCATCTGCACCCAAAGCAAAAGGAAAATCAATAAATTTAATAATGCGCGTATGATCTCCAAAAAGGACTACTGGCAAATCCTTGTTAAAAACAGCTCCTTTATCATCTGTATATCCCGAAACCAATTTTTGGCCTTGGTCAACGACCGGAATACTTCCTTCAGGCGAGTAAGCATTTTTCTGAATTTTTCGCTGCCCGCCAGTAATATCATTAACAATTTTCTGAAATTGTATTGCCCGCCACTTCATCACGCTGCCTCCACATCACGAAGCAATTTTTCCAAACCTTTAGAAATCTCTCTCTCAATAGAAAGCACTTCTTGAATCAATGCCGAGGGATTCTCTTCAGGCGGGGGGTCAGCTACCTGAGGCCTATACCGTCCGGAAGATAAGTCATGATCTTTTTCTTGAATGTTTTCTATCTCTGCCCACCAGGAATGTGGCTCTTTAGTTCCTGGTTCAAGAATTCTCCCCGCTTTAACCCCTGGTGGATTCTTAAAGCCTGATTCTCGATATTGTTTCCATTGTTTGAGTAATTCAGGAATGTCGTTTTTTTCCGGTGTCTCCGGCCGTCCACCACCTACAATTTTGTCAGGGTCAAAGCCGTCATTTTTAACCTCGTAGAACCACACCTTGCCGGTAATTTTTGTTTCTTTATCTCCGTTTTGTGGCCGCCGAAATACAAGCACGCCTGTCTTGACTCCCGCATAGGGTTTGAAGATGCCTGCCGGCAGCGAAATAACCGCGAGTAATTCATAGCTTTCAACCAGCTTTTGCCTTAGTTCCTTATGTGCCTTTGTGGAACCAAACAGCAGGCCTTCGGGAACGACTACAGCACAACGTCCGCCCGGTGCTAATGCTTCCATCATAACACCTAAAAACAGCAATTCGCTCTTTTTCGAGTTTGTTGGAAGGTCCTTTCGAATGGATTCCCTGGGCAATACACCGGCAAACGGTGGGTTTGATAGAATGACTTTATATTTTCTGCTTAGATCATCTTCCGTAAGGCCTCCCAGTTCGGAAAGCGTGTTGGCCCGCTTGACCCTCGCGTTCCTGATGCCGTGAAGGACGAGGTTCATCATGGAGATACGCATCATCTGGCGAGAGACGTCCGTACCATAGATGGATCGCTCAAGAAGGCCCCAGTCCGGGATCTTTTCACCGGGCCCTTTTCGATAGGTCTGGAGGTTGGGGATTTCTGCCCTGGCCTGCTCAAGTGTCTGGTTGCGTTTCTCCAGCCATTCCTCACCGTAAATGGGTACTTGTATAGGCTCGCTTGAGTACTTGGCCAAGATATGCTCCACCGCATCAATGAGAAAACCGCCGGTGCCGGAGGCCGGGTCATATACGGTATCGCCAAGATCGGGGTCCACCAGTTCAACCATCATAGTGCGGATCTGGCGTGGTGTGCGGAACTGACCGTTTAATGCTGACTGGCCTAAATGTGTGAGTAAATATTCAAAGATGTCGCCCTTGACATCGGTCCCAAGCTTTCGGAAATCAATCGCATCAATTTCATCAACTACCTGTTTGAGCACATTCGGGTCTACGATTTCCAGAATCGCATCCCGGAAATATTCAGCGACCCGTGGCTCTTCCTTTACCAGAGAGGCCAAGTAGGGAAAAACCTCATCCCGTACGAAATCTCTAAGTTCCTTTCCACTTTTAAACCGCCATTCGGACCAGCGGTAACGTTTTGCCTGTTTGGGGAACAAAAGGGCGGTGTTTCCGTTTCCAGTTTTTTCAATAAGGCGTGATTGGAGTTCCCGGTTCGCTTCCTCTTCATCAAGCAATTTCAGGTAGATGAGATATGATAACTGTTCAATGTAGGTTACGGGGTTAGTGACCCCGCCCGCCCAAAGGATATCTGTTATGCGGTCGAGTTTTCTTCGAATTCCCTGGTTCATTTTGGATCCGGCACTCCTAACTGTCTGCATATCTTCATGGCCAAAAGCTCTGAAATTTCTTTATGCCTTGGTATTGTAACCTTTCGCGAGGTATCCGCAAGATTGATGTATCTTGTATGTTTGGCTCCCTCACTGAGAAACACACAGCCGTGTCTCTCCAGGTGACGGAGAAGCTGTTTCCTGTTCATATTTCAATTAGTTCAGTAATTATTTCCTTTTGGGGTACATGGCTCAAATCCACAGGTTTTTGTATTTCCTGTATGGCATCGATAAGATTCCCCCGTGCCTCCTCAATGGTTTTACCCTGGGTCATGGCTCCGGGCACATCATCGGTCCATGCCACCCA
>CAZUHR010000255.1:0-5139 GCA_964620335.1 uncultured Desulfobacteraceae bacterium | reverse complement strand
CTGCTAAAAACTCTCAAGGAGATTCATGGCCTTGTAAGATTATGAACGATCAATGTTTATGAAATCGCCGCGCGATTTCATAAAGGATGAATGGGTTTATTAATAAAAGGTGACAGGTGATGATAGAAGAAAAGGCAGTCAAGATCAGGTTGTTTTTTCTCGATGTGGACGGTGTCATGACGGACGGACATATTAGCCTGAATGAGGAGGGAGTGGAGGAGACCAAATCGTTTGATGTAAAAGACGGGCTGGGATTGGAAATGCTGATTTCAGGCGGGGTTGAAGTGGTTGTTGTTACGGGACGAAGCTCACGCGTGGTGGAAACCCGTGCAAAGTACCTGGGTGTTAATGAGATATACCAGGGCGTTGTTGACAAGGGAGCCATATGCAAAAGGTTGATAAAGGAGAAAGGCTTTGAAAGACAGGAAGTCTGTTGTGTGGGCGATGACCTTCCGGATCTCGCCATGTTTGCCGAAGCAGGACTATGCATAGCAGTTGCAGATGCGGTTCAAGAAGTTCGTGAAGCATCTGACTTTGTCACAAGCAATAAAGGGGGGAGCGGGGCTGTCAGAGAGATATGCGAGTTGCTTTTAAAGTGCCAGGGGAAATGGGATAACGCCGTCTCCGTTTTCACCGGAAAATAGGCTTTGCAGAATAAATTTGCCCTTGATATAATGCCGGAAAATTCAACGGTACACGACTTTTTGGGAGGTTATCAAGCAGGATTGACGGACTCGTAAAAATTCATTTGACCTGTCATTGCGAGGAGCGAAGCGGTTGCGAGGCAAAGGTGAAGCAAACTCGGAGCTTTTTGTGAATAGGAAAGGAGTGGGACTAATACCATAACTGGAAGATTCCTCGCTCTGCTCGGAACAGGCTCCGCAATCTACTGATTTCAAGCTGTTACAGCCAATGAGATTGCTTCGCTACGCTCGCAATGACGTACTTTTCGACTTTTTGGGAGGTTATCAAGAATTGATCAATGAGAATATCTTTTAAAAGGCAATGGCCGATTTTCGGGTTGGCGGTATTGCTGCTCGTGGTTGCTTTTTTTCTTATAAAACCCGGCAAAGAAGTTTTGCAGAAACCCGCCGTCCACGAGCCCCCGCCGAGAGAGGGGCTCAAGCTCGAAGGTATTCATTATACGCAGGCTGATCCTGACAGAGGGATAAAATGGGTCCTGGATGCCAGGGAGGTAAGATTTTCAGGAGATAAGATGACCATCTTTTTTAATGACTTTCGGCTGAGGGTAGAGCCTGAGAACAGACCGCTCTTCAAATTAAAGGGGAAGAATGGTGATTATTCACGTGATTCGGGAGAAATAAAACTCTGGGGTGATTTGGAAGGATTTTCAGGAGCCGGGTACAGGATCAGGACGGACGACATTCTAATAAACGAAAAGAGCGGGCATGTAAGTACAGACAAGCCGGTTAAGATATTCGGTGCTACATTCTCAATATCAGGGAAGGGTCTTTTTATGGATCTTAAGAAAAAGAGATTCAGAATTCTCTCTGATGTTGTCACAATAATAGAAAAGGGGTCTTTGATCTGATGAGAGGTCTAACATTACAGCTATGTTTTTTGTCCGCAGTGCTCATATGTGGGTTGATTTTTACCGGGTCCATGCGAGCCGAGACGGTGGAAGATAATATCCAGAAAAGTGCGATAACGCCCATGGTCATCAATTCAAAGACACTTGAAATGGATGATGTATCAAAGGTTGTGACATTCACGGGTGATGTTAATGCTAAAAAAGGTGATTTTATTATAGATTGTCAAAAAATGCTTGTTTATTACAAACATTTAGCTAAAAATGAAAAATTTATAGAGAATGAAGCAAAAATATCCAAAATTATAGCCACAGGACAGGTAAGGATCAGCCGTGCTCAGGGAGGTCTGGCAACTGCGGAAAAGGCGGTTTATTTTGAGGACGATGAAAAAATCATTCTTACCGGCAAACCGGTTGTGAAGCAGGGAAATGATTTTGTGGAAGGTGATCGCATCACAATCTTTCTGAAAGAAAATCGGAGTGTTGTGGAAAGCTCGGTCGGCAAAAAGGTGAAGGCCATTATTTTTCCCAAGAGTGACAAGAGGTAGCGCTTGTGACCGATGCAAAAGATATGCTCCAAGCGGAGGGCCTGGTCAAGGTTTATGATGGGAAGAGGGTTGTAGACCAGGTGGATATATCGGTCAACAGGCAGGAAATTGTGGGTCTTTTGGGCCCTAACGGGGCAGGTAAGACTACCACCTTTTATTTGCTGGTGGGCCTTACGAGGCCATATGAAGGAAGGGTCTTTCTGGACGGCCAGGATGTTACTGATGACCCGATGTATCTAAGGGCCAGAAAAGGGATCAATTACCTGGCACAGGAACCCTCTGTATTTCGGAAATTATCAGTTGAGGAGAATCTGCTGGCCATTCTGGAAACACTTGATATCTCTGCCAGCGAAAGGCATACTCGTCTTGAGGCTCTGTTGTCGGAGCTCAACATCGCCCATCTGGCAAAACAGAAGGCCTCTTCGCTTTCCGGGGGAGAGAGAAGAAGGTTGGAGATAACCAGGGCCCTCGTTACGCAACCCAGGTTTATGCTGCTTGATGAACCGTTTGCAGGGATCGATCCTCTTGCCCTGAATGATATTCAGCAGATTATCAAGCAGTTGAAACGTAGGGGATTGGGTATTATCATATCGGATCACAACGTCAGGGAAACGTTAAGCGCCTGTGACACGGCTTATATAATAAGTGATGGAAAGATCATTGAACAGGGTCCTCCGACAAAGATCGTGGAAAGCGAAATTGCGCGGAGCATTTATCTTGGAGAGGATTTTAACATGTAAGGGAAAAGTCCGCCCGGCCCGTCCTGCCGGAAATGGGAGAGTTAACCCTTTCACATCAGCGGTATTAATACAATACTAAGTATTTCATTATGGCTATAGAACTTAAACAATCGTTAAATCTGACCCAGCAACTTATCATGACTCCCCAGTTGCAGCAGGCCATTAAGCTGCTGCAACTCTCCAGGCTTGAACTCCTTGAGACGCTAACCGAGGAAATGGAGATCAACCCGGTACTGGAAGAACAGGTTTCAGATGAGACTGAGGAGGACAGCCAGAGCGAAGACGTGAAAGATGTGGTTGGCGAGAGCACTTCGGAGCTCCCGGAAGTGACGGTCGAAGAATGCGCACGGGATGATGTAGACTGGGAGAATTATCTTTCTGAGTATAATACAGGATGGGCAGGGACGCCTTATGAAGAAAGGGAGGTTCCCCCTTTTGAAAATCTTACATCCACGAAGACCAGTCTTAGTTCCCACCTAATGTGGCAGCTCAGCATGAGTAATCTTGATACCGAACAGAGGGAAATCGGCGTTCATATTATCGGTAATCTGAATGGAGATGGATATTTGGACCTCCCCTTGGAAGAGATTGCCGTAACCACAGGATATCCGCTGGAAAAAGTGGCTGAAACGCTTTATTACATTCAGAATTTTGATCCGGTTGGGGTAGCTGCACGGGATACAAAGGAGTCATTATTAATTCAGGTCAAGTTCCATGATCTCGATGGGACTATCGTCGAGAGAATAATAACGGATCATCTGAAAGACCTTGAGGTCAAGAAGTACGGTCGGATTGCAAAGGAACTTTCCGTGCCGTTTGAAGAGGTCCTCAGAGCTGTTTCAATAATTCAGGGGCTGGAGCCGAAACCCGGAAGGGCCTACTCGGAGGAGGAAACGATCTATATAACCCCTGACATCTACGTTTTTAAAGTGGGAGATGATTATCAAATCGTGCTGAACGAAGACGGCCTGCCCAAATTACGGATTAATTCCTACTATAAGGATGTGCTTAGAAGCAAAGATTCCCTGTCTGAGAACGCCAGGGAATACATACAGGAGAAGCTTAGATCGGCGGCCTGGTTAATAAAGAGTATTCACCAGAGGCAAAGGACCATATATCGGGTGACGGAAAGTATTGTTCGATTTCAAGGCGATTTTTTTGATAAGGGTATTACCCATCTCAAGCCCCTTGTTCTTCGTGATGTGGCGGAAGACATAGAAATGCATGAATCCACGGTCAGCAGGGTAACCACAAACAAATATGTTTTTACGCCCCAAGGGACCTTTGAGTTGAAGTTTTTTTTCAATAGCTCCATAAACAGCATTGAAGGAGATGCAGTAGCCTCGGAAAGTGTAAAGGAGCATATCCGGAATATCGTTAAAGGTGAAAATAAACGTAAACCCTGCAGCGATCAGGAGATCGTACATATCCTGAATAAAATGAACATAAATGTAGCGCGTCGAACCGTTGCAAAATATCGGGAGTCTATGGCCATTTTGCCCTCAAGAAAGCGGAAGAATTTTTATTGAAATATATCTTTGACATCTTATTATTCCTTTTTTAGACTATTAGATTTTTGGAGGGGGTGTATATGGATATCACTGTGACATTCAGACACATGGAACCAATGGAAAGTCTTAAGACCTATGCTGAGGATAAAGTATCCAAGATAAAGAAATACCTGGATTTTCCAATGGAAGCTCATATCGTGCTAACGGTGGAAAAATTCAGGCATCAGGCGGATGTAACCGTGGATGTCAACGGGACCAGGATTAAGGCTGTCGAAGAGACCGGGGATATGTATTCAGCGATTGATCAGGTTATGGATAAAATCGAAAAGCAGGTAAAGAGACATATATCAAAAATGAGAAGTCGAAGATCCGAAAACCTGAAGAGTGAGGAGAGCGCACTCGGTGTGGAGACAGACGAGTTAACAATGCTTGGTCAGGATGAGCCGGTGATTGAGATTGAAAAAATGGTCGCAAAACCTATGGACCCGGAAGAAGCTGCCATGCAGCTTAATATGTCAAGGCAGGAGTTCCTGGTATTTAGAAATGCCATTTCCAGCGAAATCAACGTGATTTATAAACGAGGGGATGGAAATCTGGGGCTTATTGAACCAGTTAGTTAATACCTGAATTTTGCATAAACAATCTTGAACGGATTAATAAAAAAGCATAATTTCATGTACTTAGATAGGTTTTAGGTAGACCATGGAAATAACCTATTGGGTGCCAATGGAATGAAGGCGAAATATTCAAGATTGTTTACCCTTCGGGAGCGCCGATTTTACCGAATCTAC
>CAZUHR010000254.1:0-5144 GCA_964620335.1 uncultured Desulfobacteraceae bacterium | reverse complement strand
GGCGAAATCCATCATGATCTTGGCCTGCTCGGCAGATGGGATATCTTTGTTTGGGACAAAATGATCAGGCACCAAGGCAATCTTATCAGGGTCGAAAACACCTTTTACACCTAACTCCTCGAAGACACGGATGGCCATTGGAGCGGTGATATCATTTGCCAGAGCAAAGTCAACGCTGACCTCGATTATTTCGCCGGGACTCACCTGATCCCTGCCTGCATGTATGGCCAGGATTTTTTCGGTAATTGTCATGGTCATTTTTTATGCTTTCTCAGAGGTTACTTTCGTTCGGGGATAAAGAGGGATTCTTTTTCAAATATTCAAGGCGGTTCAGACCATTAATATAGGCCTTGGCACTCGCCGTGATTATGTCCGGGTCAGCACCCTTTCCAAGGGCAACCAGACCGTTTTCCTGCAGGCGTACTGTCACTTCACCCTGAGCGTCCATCCCCCCAGTAAGGGAATTAACCGAGAACCTCAACAGCCTGGATCGTGTACCGGTCATTTTGGCAATGGTATTGAAGGCTGCGTCAACCGGTCCAACACCGAATCCGGCATTTTGGGCCTCTTTTCCGCGGATCTTTAATTTGACCGTAGCAGTAGGAACGGCGACAGTTCCACTTACTACATTCAGATAATCCAGTTCATAGGTGTCAGGAACGCGAAAAATTTCCTCCGCCACTAGGACATCTATATCTTCATCAAGGATCTCTTTTCGCTTATCACATAGTTCCTTGAATTTTTCAAACAGGCCGTCTAATTCTTTTTTGGTCAGATCATAACCCAACTCCAAGAGCTTCTGCTTAAAGGCATGTCTACCTGAGTGTTTGCCTAAAACCAGACGGTTGCTTACGATTCCTACGGTCTCAGGTTGCATTATCTCGTAAGTCATCCGGTTTTTCAGCACACCATCCTGATGGATACCTGCCTCATGTGCAAATGCATTGGCCCCCACAATGGCCTTATTGGGCTGCACCACAATTCCGGTTAACATGCTTACCAGTCTGCTGGTTGAATGAATTTCCGTCGTATTTATTCGGGTGGTTAGCCCCAGATGGTCCTTGCGTGTATAAAGGCCCATTACAACCTCTTCGAGTGAGGTGTTTCCTGCTCTTTCTCCGATCCCGTTGACTGTAACTTCTGCTTGCCGTGCCCCTGCTTTAAGACCCGCGAGGGTGTTTGCCATTGCCAGGCCTAAATCATTATGACAGTGTACACTCAACACTACACGATGCATGTTGGGAGTGTGGTTCAGGACAAAAGAGATTAGCTCTGCGAATTCATCAGGCATTGCATAACCCACTGTATCTGGAAGATTGACTGTGGTAGCCCCGGCCTCGATGGCTGCCTCGAATACCTTGCAGAGAAATTCCTTTCTGCTCCGTGAGCCGTCCTCGGCGGAAAATTCCACATTGTCCGTAAAAGTCCTGGCATATCGGACCGAATTAACGGTAGCCTCAATGACCTGCTCACGGGTCATTTTCAACTTATGTTCAAGATGGATATCTGATGTGGCAATAAAAGTGTGAATTTTGGGATGCGCGGCCTTTTTGACAGCTTTCCAGGCAAGATCAATATCATGCTTGGAGGCCCTGGCCAAAGCCACTATTTCAGTATTCCGAATTTTTTCGGCAATGATCCTTACAGCTTCAAAATCTCCCTTCGATGCGGCTGGAAAGCCTGCTTCAATGGCATCCACACCCAGTTTCTCCAGCTGTATTGCCAATCTCAGTTTTTCAGCCTGGTTCATACTGGCACCAGGCGATTGCTCACCATCACGAAGTGTTGTATCGAAAATAATTACTTGTTCCATTATGGAGTAACCTCCTTTATCATCTTCTGTTAGACACCTGATTTAACATTCTGAATTGAAGATACACAAAGCGCATTTCGCGTAGCGACTCGACATGAGGCCTTCGAGTGACCCTCAGCCGAACCCCTCGCCGAAGCCTTGCTTTTTGCTGCGGGGAGCTTTATTCTTCAAGCAGGTTTTTTAACAAGGACCCTCCGGAGATTTTTTCGACTTAGCGAATCTCCGGTGAATTCCTCCATTTTATGGCTCTCGTTTTCTTTCATGGCTTACTGTGATTAGCCTCCCTGGAAAGTTTGTACTGAACGCTGTCCTCAAGCGCCTGCCAGCTGGCTTCGATAATGTTTGGTGACACACCGATTGTAGACCAGATTTCGCGAGGATCCCGGGTTTCTATCTGGACCCTGACCTTTGCCGCGGTTGCCTCGCTGCCGTCAATAACCCTTACCTTATAGTCTACCAAAGACATGTCCTCAATATGAGGGAAAAATTTGGTCAGTGCCTTTCTCAGAGCATTGTCCAGAGCGTTAACAGGACCATCCCCCTCGGCGGCGGTTATCTCTTGGTCGTTTCCTACTGAGATTTTTATGGTGGCCTGAGAAGTGCTCGGGCCTGAATGGTTTTTTTCGGTGATGACTCGGAATGACTCGAGAGTAAAGGGTTCTTCAAACTGGCCGATTGCTTTCTTAATCAAAAGCTCTAGAGATCCTTCGGCTGCATCAAACTGATAACCCTGGTCTTCCAATTTTTTGATCTCATACACTATTTTTTGAATCTCATGTCCATTTTCTTTAAGCCTGATATCCATTTCACGTGCTTTGTATTCTATATTGCTTTTGCCGGAAAGATCTGAAACCAAGATTCTTCTTCGGTTTCCGACCTTTTCCGGGTCAATGTGTTCATAGGATTTTGGGCTTTTCATGATGCCGCTTACATGGACCCCACCCTTGTGTGCAAAAGCACTTTTTCCAACGAAAGGCCGCTGATTCAGAGGCGGAATATTTGCCACTTCACTGACGTACCGGGATAGTTCAGTCAATTGTTTCAGCTTTTCGGGCCCCACGCAGTCGTATCCCATTTTCATCTCGAGATTCCCAATGACTGTAATAAGATCCGCATTTCCGCACCGCTCACCATATCCGTTAATGGTCCCCTGCACCATTGTGGTCCCTAATTGTACGGCTACTATGGAATTGGCCAGAGCCAGACCGCAATCATTGTGAGCATGAATTCCCACAGGAACCTTTATTAGGGGCATCGTATCCGAAAGAATGGTCTGTAATTCATAAGGCAATGTGCCCCCGTTTGTGTCGCATAGCACGATAATGTCAGCTCCGCCGTTTACGGCCGCAGTAAGGGTTCTTAAGGCATAATTTTGGTTGTGTTTGTACCCATCAAAAAAATGCTCTGCATCATAGATCAATTCCCTGCCCTGTTTTTTTAGATAGCTTATGGTATCTTCAATCATGGACAAATTCTCATCCAACGGCACCCCGAGAATTTGAAAGGCGTGAAGGTCCCAGCTCTTGCCAAAAATGGCAAGTGTTTCCACCTCGGTGTTTAATAGCTTCTTAATATTTTTGTCCTTATCAGCACGGGTTCTAGCCCTGCGTGTACTTCCAAAGGCGGTGAGTCTTGAAGTACGCAATGGCGTCTTTCTGGCCATCTCGAAAAAGCGGGCATCTTTAGGGTTGGAGCCTGGCCATCCTCCCTCAATATAATGTATGCCGAATTCATCGAGCTTTTGGGCAATGCGAAGTTTGTCTTCGGCAGAAAGGCTGACTTGCTCCCCCTGGCTTCCGTCCCTCAGCGTGGTGTCATATAGGGTGATTAGTTTAGACATGATGTTTCTCCGCTTTTTTAAAATAAAAAATCCGTTATCAGTAGCCTGATAACGGATTTTTAAGGGATTTTCTAATAAAATGCTAACTCATCATCAGGCACGGATATTTGGGTTTCACAAGCAATAGGCCGAGCAACAGAGATAGTATGGTCCCCGTTGCCCTAATAATGCCGATTATGTTGTTGTGCCTATGATTCATCATGATTGTTGATATAATGTTAAGAAAAACTAATTTTTAATATCTATAATCCAATAACATTTATTTGTCAAGCAGTGTCGGCCGAACAAGATCAAATTTTAAAAGCTCGTACGGATTCTGATAAACCTGGGTAATCGTCTGTTAATGAACTTTGGACCGGAGCTGTTTGCCGGCAAGAGGATTGTAGAGTTTATTAATAGCAAATTTCATAACATCGAGTCTCTTGTTCTCCACAATAAAATCCATCAGGGTATTCACCGCATCGTCTGGTAACACACAGGCATTTGAATCATCGAAAGTTACATCCTGGAACCCTTTGCAGATTTTCTTCTGCTCTTTCTTGCTCATTTCGACCTGGATAGCCTTTTTCCCTTCAATTTCCTTGATTTCGTCGCCCAAGCCTGCATCTTCGACCTTTTTTAGATCCTCATCATTCAAAAAAACGTTGATATAATAGTCTGCCATTGAAACACCTCCTGTTGATTTGATTTAACCTGTTGCTGACAACTAATTTGTCATAATTTTTTGATATATATAATATTTAGATTTTTGAATTGTCAATACATTTGTCCTGCCGCATTTCAAATAATGTGAGGTTTTTGAGTCCCTAAAACACCTCCAGCCCCTCTATTGTGCCTCCTCCAAATTCCATCATGGTATCGGCTGCAATCGCAAGGCCCTCGTTTAGATATCCTCCCTCAATTCCAGGGACCGCATAGCTATAAAAGAAAACATTTTGCGTGTTATCCCTGACGCGTGTTTTTTCATCCGCGCCCTGGCAGAGCACACAGACAATATCCTTTTCGTCCCTGAATACGATTTCTCCTTCTTTAGTTATTATGCGCCGCTGGCCCATGCCCTGACAGATTTCACCGTCTTCTGCCAGGTCCAGCATTAATTCTCCTTCAAAATAATCATAGTCAGTAACCGCTACCAGAATGCCTGCACACATCTCTGCCATGAAATGGGTATCCACCATAAGGTTGTATCGTGGAAACCCACTGTTGACGGTTCTTTTCAGGTGTTTTGGAAGGGGGCATTCATATCCAAAACTTTCAAAAAAGCGTTTGTATATTTCAATGCGAGCGGTAATCTGTGCCAGGGTTTCCCGCTTCCTCATTTTTCGAAGGAGTTTCCGCTTGTATTGATCAAAGCCAGGGGGATTGAAATAGTTCCGGCATCCTGAAATCAAGGTCATGCAAAAGGCGACTTCCGGGTATTTAGCTTTGTATTTGGCTGATTTAGAAAATTTTGGAAAAAGTGACATTTTTGATCCTTTCAAAAATTATTAT
>CAZUHR010000253.1:0-5171 GCA_964620335.1 uncultured Desulfobacteraceae bacterium | reverse complement strand
TATAGGCAACAGCCAGATTGTTAAGGGCCTGGACAAAGTCCGGTTTGATTGAGAGAGCCTTTTCATAATTACGAATGGCTTCATCTGTCCTGCCCAGCTGGGCCAGGATATATCCCAAATTGTTGTATGCCTGCACAAATTCAGGATTTATCTGCACAACTTTTGAAAAATAATGAATGGCGTCTTCGAGCCTTCCCCGACGCATCAGGGCAATGCCCAGGTTGTTGAGCGCTCCTACATAGTCGGGTTTGATTCGCAGTGCTTCGGAGTAATGGCGTATGGCCTCATCAGTATTCCCCTGTGATTCTAAGGCATTTCCCAATTGCACGAGGGCTTCTGGATATTCAGGTTTGATTCGCAGTGCCTCAGAATAATGACGAATAGCCTCATCAACCCTCCCGATCGCCTGGAGTGCTTTTCCCAGGAGCAGGTGTGACTTTTCATCTTCCGGATTCATTTTAACTGCCTTACGAAAATGGAAGATGGCCTTTTCGAGATTTCCCTGTTTGAAAAGGGCGTCTGCTAGGTTCATTCGAGGTCGAAACTTGTTCGGGGATTTCTTTACATTGTCAGACCACAAGGAAACAGCGTCTTTCCATACCATATTTCTTTGATATGTCCAGATGGAGAACACAAGAACGGCAGCGCACACTAATCCTGTAGCGACCCATTTTTGTCTAACGTACCGGAAGGCCAGGATAACGAGCAGCAAGAATAGAAACATGGATGGGAGATAAGTCCGGTGTTCGTATATGATCGCCAATGGGATAACAGAAGATTCTATTATCAGGTTCCCAAAAAACCAGAGAATACAAAACGAGATCAAGCGGTCTTTTTTTGCTAAATAGAATGCCAACACAATCAATCCGATTATCGCAACAAGGGAGAGCAGGGTCGTTATTGGATTAATCAGTGAATGGGAAAGAGGGAAATCATAGTCCAATCTCAACCTGGAAGGATGGGGATATAAAAGCAGGCTTAGGTAGTAGATAACAACTCGAAACTCGGTCATCACCCTCTCAAAAAAGGTAAATTCTTTGTTGGCATAATCAGTAATGGATTGGATCCTGTCCAAAGGATTAATTCCCAGATACAAAAGGGCAACAAGAAAAAAAACAATCAAAGTCCCCAAAAAATATTTCAGATTACGCTTTAACCATTCACGGCTGAGATCCTGGAAGAAATACCATTCGTAGAGAATGACAAAAAAAGGCAAAGTGGCGGCGGTCTGCTTGCAACCCAAGGCCAGTATCCAGGTCAGGGCAGAACCTGTAAACCACAGGTAATGCAAACTCCTTCCAAATTTTAAGGAAGTTATCTTGCTTTGAGCTTTGAGCTTTGAGCTTTTTCCCCTTTCCAGATCTCTTTTTGCTTTTTTTTCTGATTTTGTAGTGCTTGAACCTTGCCTCTGGCTAATCCGGCCTTTGACGTAAAACAGGAATGACATCATGAAAAACATGGCAGCCAGGCTGTTCAGCCTTTGTACAATGTAAGTAACGGATTGGGTATGAACCGGGTTCACAAGCCAGAAAAGAGCTGCAAAAAAGGCTATAAATGAGGAATTGATGGATTCGGGGGTCGCATTTTCACTATGAGCTTTCATCAAAGTTAAGGTGATATTGATAAATAAATAAAGCAAAACTCCGTTCAAGATGTGAATGATAATATTAATAATATGATAGCCTTTCACATTATTTTGATGAAAATAATGATTCAAGGCAAAGGTGATGTTGCCGACCGGACGATTTTGAGGAGAACGTTTTCCAAAGGCGGCTTTTTTAATCTTGTTAAAGTCAAACTCCGTTATGTGTATGTCTTGATTTTCTTTAATTGTTGAGATGTCATCAAAGACGAAAGGGACACTTAACGTGTTGGAATATATGTATGAAACGACGAAAATGAACAGCAGAAATATTAAAGGGTATTTTAGGGATGAAATCTTCATTGTTTCGAGTTTTCAGATAAAAGTTGATGCGTTCGCTGTGAAAATGTGTGACGAAAGACCAATGGAATAGTACTTATAAAACAAGATAAGACCGATAGAATATAGAAATAAGCTGGAGAATAATCAATAAAAAACCTGGAAGAGGGCATTGGAAGCCGTATAGTGATATCTTAGCAGAACTACAAGAATCTGCGGATGCTATCAAATTTTAGTGCAAGGTATGAGATACAGCCAAAGAGTAAAATGGGGGCCCATTGTAAAAGATGTGCACCGATGGCAATTGGTAAGGCTTCCAGCTGCGTCTGACCTGTCAAAACTAATGCTGCCGATATGCCGGCTTCCTGGGTACCAAAGCTCCCAAATCCCTGTATGAATTTTGCGGCATACAAGAAGGCAAACAACAGGATTACAAGCCATAAGCCTATATGGACTCCCATGCTTCTCAGCATAACGAGGACAAAGACTTGACGCAGAAAGACAATCCAAAAAGTGATAATCAGAAGACTTGTGGAGAAATTCCCCGAAAAGGCCCTTCTGATGTCATGGGAAAAGAGCTCGATCTTGGCAAATATTGAATCTGTGTATGGCTTGCTGAAGACAAAACCCAGAACGATGTGAATAATAAATTTCAACGGCCGAAAAAATATATTTGCATTCCATACCACGAACATGACGAGAATTAGGTTTATTGCAATTAAAGAAAAAATTCCAAGCGATAGCCCCGATGGCTCTATAAAAATCCCAAAAGCTGATAGAAAAGTCAAAAAAATCAGAAAAATGAAATATTCAACAACCCGAACGGAGATCAATATCGCCATTCCTTCGTTAGCCGGAACATTCAAGTACTTCCGCAAATAATATGCAAATGAAAGCTCCCCCGTTCGAAATGGGAGCATCCCGGCAACCATCGAGCTCAGTGTATGAATGGCATAGAGTCTTGGTAAGGAGTGTTTTTTTTCAACAAGAAGAGCTCTTGTTCGCAATGCACAGAGATGGTTCAGAATGAGAATACAGCCCACTCCAGCAAAAAACCATATAAATCCAGCCTTGCGAAATGAAGAGATTACATCTTTAGGATTAATAACATGGAATGCGTAAAAGAAAAAGGCGATAGGAACTAATATTCGGAAAAGATGCTTGAGCAGTCCCTTCCACCATGATTTCTTACTATCCATCAACATAACATTCGAAATTTTTCAGCACTCCTTTAGATGATTTAAAAAAAGGGCACCCAGCAGGACATCGACTATGAACGGCGTGAAAGCCCTTAATAATTTTTTCCTACTCTTCACTTGCGTCCTTTTTCGCTAGTACGGCATTTGTCATGGAAAGAAGCTTGAAACGGAGCGGGCAGCGGTCATTATTTAATGGATAGATTTTGTCGCTATAGCACGTGCAGGAATCCAATATTCTCGCTCCTCTTTGTACAAGGTATTCTTTAATCTCTCTGGCGGTATACAAATACGCCAATTGACCGGACCGGCCGAAAAGGTTCTTAACAAATCGGACCGATTGAATCAAAAAAGAATTGGCTGTTGAACTGACGATCATTTTTCCTTCCGGCCCGGTGACCCGGCAGATCTCAGAAAAAATTCTTGTTGGATTCTTGTAATAGGGAATAACTCCTATGCATACAACCATATTGAAATCATTACTATTGAAAGGCAGCAAATCAGCGGAAGCCATTAACGTCTTAAGACCCTTTTCTCTGGCTGTTTTCAGCAGGCCTAAAGAAATGTCAATACCCCAAACATCGTTATTTTTTGCAAGTTGTTCGGTCATCAAACCCGTGCCGCAGCCGATATCAATAATCTTTTCTCCATTAATTTTATCAAAGTCAATCCATCTTCTAAGAACATTCAGCCTGGAAATGAATCCTGTATGACCGCTATAACCGCAAGACTTTGCGGAACCGGAATACTTCAGGCTCGCACTGTCATATGTGTTGGAGAGTTCGTTAATTTTTTCTGAACGATGAACATCCGACATGAATTCAGGAATACCATCGACCACAGGAAAGATCCGCTCACATCCATTGCAGGCAATTGATTTATCCAGAAGGCTGAGCTCTCCATGACATATGGGACACACACACGTTTCCAATACATCCCCAATTAAGTCTTGATCGGAATGTGTCGGCCTAATTGTCATTTTCCTGTTCTCCGGCAGCGTTCGCCCAGTTGGGATCCTTCTCGTATCCTAATTCAACAAGCTTTTGTGTAATGATGGGGCTCATTTCTTTTAACTGTTCTTTTCCAAATTCTTTGTTCCATTTATGGAAATTATTTTTTTTGAGCGCTGGGATTTCTTCAAAAAAACCGGAAGGTATATCAACCTCAAGGGTTTCCAATATTTTGCCGAGGGTTGTTCTGGAAGACCTCAATAGATCCTCGTACTTGATTTCAATCTTGTTTTTTTCCGGTAAAAGGGACCAGTAGTCTTGTACGGCTTCCACCGATTTGATCCACTGCATGGCATTAAACTCCAGAGTTGAATGCATCTGGAGATATTCCTTCCAACCTCTGAATCTATTTCCCCAGCCTTCTTTGCCCTGCCATCTGGATTTGTTCAAATACCTTGCCGGATTTAGGGAGAAAGTGGAGTTGAGTTCAAAAAGGACAGCCATTATTCGGTATCTCCAGAAAGGCTGCCTCTTTAACATATTCAACGCAATTTTGAATAAATTATTAAAATCCCTGTTTCTTACAAGCTGTGACCTCAGAATCCATTCTTTGTGTATGGACAGCGTCACATCCCGCCCATCACGCAGCACATGTATCCATTTGGCATCTTGGAAAATCTTATGAATGATCCCAATATTCAGTTCGTGTCCCGGTGATTTTTCCAGGACAATGGACTTATCGGCTTTTCTCAGGAAGATACGGTATTCTTTAAGTATATGTTCTTTAATTTTTTTGTTCAGGTGTTCCTCAGACCATACATCGTCCGTTTTGCAGGGAAAATATTTTTCCCATATATAATATGGCTCGTACCACTCCGCTATTTCAGGGTGGCGGTCAAGGATGTTTCCCAGAATGGTCGTTCCTGAACGAGGGGAACCGATGATAAAAGCGACTTTCATAATACTACTTTTTTTCTTCGTTATTTTCTGTGGATGTTTCTTCGATCTTACCGTGAATCAAGGCGATTTCTTGGACCAGTTTCGACATGTTTCGTTGCATGGTGTCCATTCGGGAGACCAGATTAAAGACAAGGGCGAAAAGTA
>CAZUHR010000252.1:0-5245 GCA_964620335.1 uncultured Desulfobacteraceae bacterium | reverse complement strand
GCAGTGAGTCGGTCCACTATCATTCTCTGGTCTGCGGCGCCGGGCGCCTTGGGTTCGGTGTGCGTTGAGTGTGGGGGATGCCTCTCCACGGGAGTATAGACAAACAGCGGCGGTGCAATCGTCGCTGGTCTGTGTCAATACAGAAAAGGGGTCTTCTCTTGGCTCTTGATCACACCCCTAACGTTTATAATTCCGGATACCTTCCCATACCAGCAACGCCATAAAATTGCAAAATAATTGCAGAGATGTTCCGGATATCTTAAAATTTGCAAAACTTGGTAAAACTGGGGGACGTCCCCTTCTACTCCTACTAATACTAAGACCAGACCCACCATGGCGCTTGAGCGTATTCCCCATAGGCCACAATGTCGAACACTACGTGTGCCGCAACCGCAGGCAGCAGGCTCCCTGCCCGCTCCCTCAGAATCCCCAGTGTCAAACCGACCCCGAATGTAAAGGTCCCCAGCAAGAACATATTGATGTCCACCGGCTGGTTGTGAAAAACAAATAGAGAACACTTATAAGCGGTATGACAGAGGGCTGCAAAGGCCGCCGCCTTGAACGGACCGAATCGGTGCACCCGCCCCTGTATGTAGCCGCGATACAGGATCTCTTCCGTAGCGCCGATCAAGACGGCCACAGGGGCAAAAACGCCGAATGTGCCGGAGAACAGTTCCATGCCGTAACCCCAGCGATAACCCATACCCAGGGCACAACCAAGAATGCTTCCATAGACAAGGAAAACGAACACAGTTTTTGAGAATTTATCCAATCCCATCAAAGCGGCCGGATAGCTGTGTGCCCTCAGATCGTTGAAAAGGGTCATAAGGGTTAGGCACAAACCGAAGGCGGAGAGAGCCTTGAGAGGATATGTGCTGTGAACGAACAGGCCAAAAAGACACATACTTGCAGCCGCCATAAGGGCCCTGGAAACCGGCGGTGCTTCCTTTTTAAAACAAAAAGTCGTCTCAAACATTTTTTTCAACCGAGCGGCCTTTGCCGGAGCGTCGACGGGCCAGTATCCAACCCGTCAACAAAGCAGGCCAGAGTATCAGGATCCACCCCGATCCCAGGCAAAAGGGTTCCGCCTGGACGATCAGCACATCGGCATGGGCGTTTTTTATTGCCTCAATGTTATCCATCTCTTCAAATGATGCTTCAGGAAGGACCAGGAAACGAAGTTCTTTCAAATGCCCCAGCTGGGTGGCATCCACCCCGCCGTCCAAAACAACCAGGTCTTCAAGCAGTTTCAGTGATCCAACCGCTTTCATGTCCTTGATGTTCTTGCATTTAATAAGCTCAAGAACCTGCAAACCGGGATGGGTTCGTATTAACTCTTCAAATTGGGCCTGTGAGGTGGCCGGCGGCAGGCCGAGCCATTGGAGTTTTTTCAGATCTTTTATCACAGAGAGGTCGGACACGCTTTTGCAATCCGTGAGTGTCAGCGCCTTTAATGAATGCTTACCTGACAGTGCGCTGAGATCCGTAAGCTTCGAGCACGAAACCAGATGCAGTTCATCCAGGTTTTCAAGAGATACGATCCCCGAGAGATCCCTCATATCAGAATTCAGGATCGTTAAGGCTCGCAGGGATTTCAGGTCTTCATGAAGCGGCCCCGTCTTCTCGGGATCCCATTTTGAAATAACCAGAGTATGCAGGCTTTTTGGGAACCTCAACGACACGCCGTCACCGATTTCCCTGGCACCGCAACTAAGATATTCCAGGTTCTGTTCTTTCAAAATCAGTTCCATATCCTTAAAAAGGAGCGGGGTATCTCTTTCAATCATGAGCCACCGGGGGTCGAAGAGATCCAGCACCCGGCGAAGCGCCTCGTTTCCCTCTACCGCCCACGCCATGTCCGGCTTGACCCGATAGATCTTGCCCAGGGCTTCACATTGGGCTGACCCGACGTCATCGGTTGGGCCTTCCAGGGCACAGGCCCTCAAGTCGGCAATCTCCCTGGGATCGGCTCTTTTAACCCAATCCAAACCGTGCTCGTCTCCGGAAAAATCGATCACCACCCTCTTCCCATTCAGCAGGATACCGTGCTCATCCCTTGTCAACGATAAAGGACTCCCGTCGCCCCAATAATAAGGCACCCAGGCGTCCTTATCTTCGGAAAGCTCCACGAACAAAGGGTCCCTGTCCCGCAAAAGAACGGCTGTGGACCCCTTGCCTTTTGATCCGGCAATCCATGCCATCAGCGAGAAATTGACGGCATGCTTCAGATTTTTGTCCTCAATGACAACGGGACGGGGGAGTCTCCACAGATGTCCCATCTCTCCTTCAAGGATTTTTACCAATCCGCACGACAGGGTGCCGGCACAGGCCATCAGCAAGGTAAGGTAAAAAACAAGAAAACGTCTATTACTGTTTCTCATTGTGAAATCTTTCAACCCCCTTGTCTTGAATGCTGTTTTTCCATAATAAAATTATTTTTTTCTTTTCTCGCCTTTTTGTCCTTGTCAACATTCAGCTAACAGCCTTATACAATGCCCCGTGTTTCGGCCATGAATGCCATTTGTGCGGCGGAATTTGCAGGGGGTGTGCGGCGCCGGGCTTCTGGTTTCGGGATCAATTGAATGGCCTCCTCCGGGCAGGCCTCTACGCACAGGCCACAACCTATGCACCTGTCCAGGTTTATCTCGGCCGATTCATCCTCATTCATTTGAATGGCTTCCATCTGGCACCTTTCCAGGCAGGTTTCGCAGCCCATGCATACATCCTGGTCCACCTCAGCGAAATAGTTGGAAAAGACTATTTCCGCGGGTTTCGGGTGCCTTTTCAGGGAAGTCAGGACGCCGCAGCAGTCACCGCAGCAATTACACATTCCCGCCGGATTCTGGGCCGTAGCCGGCTGGGTAACAAGGCCGGCATCCTGGGCCTCTGTCAGTATCTTTATCGCCTCATCCACCCCTACCTCGCGTCCCATGCCCTTGTCCACATAGTACTGAGCCATGGACCCGAACATAAAACACGCCTCAAGGGGCTTGTCGCAGCCCTGGCCCACCAGCCGCTTCTGCTTTCGGCAGATGCAGTCTGTAACCACTATCTTTTTTGCCTTCCTGAGTATTTCGCTCGCGTCCTCGTAGGCGGCCACATTGTGCAGGACCTCTATTGTGCGATGAACAGGGACCGTGCGCAAAAACGCAGTCGCCCCTTTTGTTATGGCGTCATGAAATCCCTCCTGTAGGTATCTCTCCATCAGACCGGCCATGCGGGGTTCCAGGTGTGCTACCTGAAACTCGAACAGTCCGTGCACAAACGGGATTGCCCCGTATTTGACCGTATCCCCTTTCTTTAAACGAAACAGGAGCCCCTTTTTGCACATGTCGCTCAGTTGCGCGGCGATTTCATCGGACGGCCTGCCTATACGACGAGCCACATCTTCCGGTGTCTCGACCTTCTGCGAAAGATTCAAGAACATCACGGCATCTTCTTCTGTGAAAAGCTCTTTGAGGATCTCAAGCTCAATACCGGAATCCGTGGCCGGAAAACCCAGCGAATACCAATCCAGCCGTTTCTGTAATTCCCTGAAAATATCATCTGCCATTTTATCCTCCATAAAAATAAAATTTAGAAATAATCTCGCGCCCCGCTTGTCCCGCTCAACTTGCTTGGCGGGGTTCCCCTTCCCTTCGAAAGGCTCAGGGCTTCGGGTTCACTCGGCTTCGCCCCAATTGAACATGCTTTGCCTTCCATAGGGCAAGTGGGGCAGGTAGAGGTCACAGAAAATATAATTAATCTTGCACAAAAAGTGAAGTTTCTATAAATTTATGAATATTGTTTTTTCATCTTTTAAAACAATGGAGCTGAAGAATGGAATACAAAATTGTTTTTAACAAAACTGACGAAGGATACAGTGTCCATTGTCCAGCTCTTCCCGGATGCTGGTCTCAGGGACAAACCGAACTGGAAGCCACAGAAAACATCAAAGATGCGATTCAAGAATACTTGGCTGCAATCAACGAATCCTTTAAAAATGCTGATGTTCATGAAATAGAAGTTGCCGTTTAATCATACCTAAAATTCCGGGAGTTAATCACCTTAACGCTATTCGTGCTCTTGAAAAAGCTGGTTTCAGTATCGCCCGTCAAGGTAAAAAGCACATCGTGATGTCTAATGGGCAAAGATTCCTCACAATTCCACGAAAAAATCCTATCAACGCCTTCACCATTGGTGGTATTGTCAAAGACGCCGGCCTTACAGTCGAAGAGTTTAAAAAACTTTTATAACTTTTCAAAGATATATCACGCCCTTTCTCCTTCGACACATCTCAGGGTCACTCGATACGAAAGCTATGGCGGGGCAGGCAGAGGGCCTCTAAGTACTCGAATGAGCGAAGTGAGTGGGCGAGAGGTGTTGTTTACAGAAACTATTCAGATATGGCAGAAGATATAAGAGATAAAGAACAACCGGATCATAACGACATACTGGCGTTGAACTTTATTCAAAGCCCGGGAAATTATCTTTTCAGGGAGTATTACTATACGGGTCTGCGCTCCCATATCATGGAGGTATTGGACCTAGTTGATTTAGAAAATCAAACAAAGGGGATCTTGATCAATGGATTGAGGTGGTATCCCAGGGCCGAACCGTTAAAGATATTACGGATATTCAGAATCAGGTTCAACGACCTGGAAGACGCTCAGGAAGAGATAAAAAAAGTGAAAATGATCCAGGAATACCTGGCTCCCGACCATATTGCGAGGCCTGAAGAATTCCTCGTGAATTACATTAATCACGGGAAAACAGAGATCCTCCTTTGCGGCCTTCAGGAGTATGTGAAAGGTGAAATGCTGGACCCCTGGAGCCAGTTGGACAAAAACCATCTGGTTTCACTTTTCGGCCGCATGGCATCTGAAAAAACCGAGGGTTCAGAAAAAGCGGCAGATGAGTGGGTGCGGGGGGTTAGGAAAAAGGCTGAAAACTTTATCATGAAGCTAAGAAGAATGATTCTGGAAAAAAACATCGTGCCGGATCTTGCGGGGATGGGAAACCTTATACTCACGCCGTCAGGGCATATCAAGCTTGTGGACATAAATAATATTTCAAAGGTCTCGTTCCATCCAATAATCCGTCTCGATGATAGGGGTTACCCTGTCTGTGATAAATCAATTGAAGCCTTATCCCTCCTTGAACATAAGCTGCTCAACAAAACCATCAGCAGAAATGACTTTATTTACAAAACATTCCTTGATCCTGAAAGGATCAAAAAAGTCAAAAAACTGGTAAAAAAATTTCA
>CAZUHR010000251.1:0-5254 GCA_964620335.1 uncultured Desulfobacteraceae bacterium | reverse complement strand
CACGGTAGCATAGAGATTTGTGACAGGTCAAGTCAAAAAGCCGTATTAATTTGTGGCCGCTTCAGAAATAGCTTCACGCATCAGTCTTATGGTCTTTTCGTAATCTTCACTATAAAAGATGGCAGAGCCCGCCACAAAAACGCTTGCACCGGCTGAAGAAACCTGTCTTATGGTCCCCGGCGAGATTCCACCATCAACCTCGATCTCAACGTTCAAACCTCTTTTATCAATCTCTTCTCTTAATCGTTTTATTTTCGGGACAACCACCGGGATGAATTTCTGGCCCTCAAAACCGGGATTTACCGTCATCAATAGCACCATATGCAGGTCATCCAGTAGATATTCAAGACAATCCAGGGTCGTAGCAGGATTCAAAGAAACACCCGGCTTCACACCTTTCTTTCTAATATAATTGAGCGTCCTGTTCAGATGATTAACGGTCTCTGCATGAACCGTAATGATGTCGGCCCCCGCTTCTGCAAACTCATCAATAAAACTATCCGGGTCCGAAATCATCAGATGGACGTCCAGTGGCAATTTCGTAACTCGCCTGACAGCCTTAACGATCAGAGGGCCGATGGTTATGTTAGGCACGAAATGTCCATCCATAACATCAATATGGATGTAGTCAGCTCCCGCCTTCTCGACGGCCTTAACTTCTTCCCCGAGCCTGGTAAAATCTGCCGAAAGAATCGATGGTGCTATTTTTCCCATTTAGGTTCCTCCAAAATTATATCGGTCCTGAATCTCTTTTTGTGCCCCAGAAAAAACTTAAATAATTTTCCCAAGTTTTGGGTGTTAAAATTGATAACCTCGTAAAGTCACCAATACAGTCATTGCGAGCGTAGCGAAGCAATCTCATTGTCTATAACAGCTTGAAATCAGGAGATTGCTTCGTCGCTTGGCTCCTCGCAATGACAGGTGAAATGACTTTTTACGAGTCCATCAAAATTAGGTTTTAAAATTCGAAATTCACCAGCCTTAGGCTGGCAAGAATCCGAATATCAAATATTTCAATGACAAAAACTGGGAAAATGGAGGCACAGGAGACAAGATGCTTCGAACTTGCCGGATTAAACCCAGCTATTTGGTTTGAAGACGTTTCATTCTTTCTTAACAAACAGTGCCCCGAAAAAACCATCCATTCCGTGAATATGAGGAAAAGTCCTGAAAAATCCCCGGTCATCAATCAAATCATGCCCCCAGGAGGGAATATGTTTCTTAAGATCCATAAGGGCCATTTGCCTGTTTTTTTCGAGAAAATCGTCGATCACTTGATCATTTTCATCCCTTGAAATCGTGCAGGTCACATAAAGCAACCTGCCACCCTGCCTAAGCATGGTTACCGCATTATCCAAAATCCTTGCCTGCAAACGGGCTAATTCTTTAACGTCATCTTCACGTTTATTCCACTTTCCGTCAGGATGCCTGGAGATAACACCCAGCCCCGAGCAGGGCCCGTCAACCAGGATTTTATCAAAGGAAACGTTGAAGAGAAAAGAAGTATCATCCCCGGCATCTGCGACAACCGGATTAACACAACTGATTCCAAGACGGTCGGAATTTTTTGAAAGCCTTACCAGCCTTCCATGGTTGATGTCAAGGGCTACGATTCGCCCTTTACCCCTAAGGAGTTCCGCGAGGTGGGTTGTCTTCCCTCCCAGACCTGCGCAGACATCCAGGATAGAGTCCCCCGATTTTGGACAAAGGATATGAGAACAAACCTGGGCGGCCTCATCCTGTACTTGAAACAATCCTTCTCTAAACGCACTCAACTCGTTAACAGGCCCACCTAAACCTTCAGTACGTATACCGTCAGGTGAATACGAGGTTTTCTTTGCGATTATCCCTTCCTTTTCCAATCGCTTGATCAAACCAGGCCGGTCAACCTTTAGGGAATTTTTTCGAATTATGAGGTCCGGGATCCGGTTTCCCGCAGCGAGAAGGCTCTCAGCTGAATCGATTCCCAACTCCCTGATCCATTTTTCCACAATCCATGGGGGATAGGAATGAAAAACAGACAGATACCGGACTCGGTCGTTTTCTGCATCAGGAAATGTAATCTGGTCTTTCCGTCGGCAAATATTTCTCAGAATGCCATTTACAAATCCGGCCAAGTGTCTCCGGCCCTTAGCGGTTGCCTGTTTGACTGCTTCATTGACGGCAGCAGATTCAGGCACCCTGTCCATGAAGAATATTTGATAAAGGGCAAGACGCAGGATGTTCAGGATTGGAGGTTCAATCTCCTTGAAAGGAAAATATACGGTTTGTTCAATTATCCAGTCCAACCGAAGTCGCCATCTTAAGACTCCCTGAACCAGATGAACTGCAAAGGCTCGATCCCGTCCGTCCAAACGCGGTTCCTGACGGAATGTATTTTCCAGGTACCGTTCCGCAAAACCGGGTCTGCGATTCGGGCTATTCAGCGCTCTTAATGCCAGGTCCCTCGGTATCACCGACTTCATAATCCAAAAAGGTTGTTATTCCCCTTTCAACCAGCTCCAGATCAACGTCCGTATCGTAACAGGGTCCAAAAGGCCGTATATTAAATATGCCGAAAACGGGGATCGGATATGTATCCTGAATACCGCTGGTGAGATCCCGTTCACATGCCACAGCGACTATGACCTCAGGCCTTTTCTCCACCACGATCTTTCTGGCCAGGGTTCCGCCGGTTGCCACTGCCACAGGGATATGATGCTTCTTCGACAAGGCAACAAGGTCTTTTATTTTGCACTTTCCACATGCCTGACAGTTCTCCACATCTCCTATAATCCTTACCTTGCATTCATGAAACTGAAGGCAGTGGGGAAGAAGGAGTAGAAGTCTGTCCGGTTTCACTTTCCTGGCTTCAGCAAGAACCAGCTGATTGTTGATTGCAATAAATGATCTCCGGGTCTCCTCCTTGGTGATACCCAAGCATTTACCCACAACAACAAGCAATGGAAACAGTATCCGGATGACAACGCCCCGTATACGGCGATTAAAGAAAAGATTCCTTCCGCGAATAATTGTAAATACAAGGGTTAGTGCACCTCCTAATGCAAAAAGCACAAACCCGGCGAAAACAACTGCTAAAATAAGCGGAAGACTTGGGTGAATATTGGCCAGACCTACATATGGTACCCACCAGAGGAAAAATGCCAGACCTACCAGGACTATGCATGTAACAATCAAAAGGAAAATAAACGTCTTCTTCTCAGGTCGCTGTGAATTTTCAAGCACGCCCGGGTCGCCTTTTTTAGAAGACATCGGAAGACTCACCTCTTGAGAAAAGGCTTTTGATGGATTTGATGACCCCTTCATTCTCCCAGAACCGTTCCAGTATTTACAGGAAATCCTCTCAGAAAATCACTCGCAATAAGCCTCTTCTTTCCAGGGACCTGCAATTCTCTGACCTCGATAACACCCCTGGAAGTTTCCACTTGAACCGCCCCGCGCAAATGCCCTGAAACCCTCCCCGGCACAACATCGTTCCGATCTTCACCTGTAACCCTTGATGAAAAAAGCTTGATCTCCTTTCCCGCCAACATTGTAAAGGCCCCCGGCCAGGGATCCAGAGCACGGATATGAGCCGATATTGCTCTTGCCGGCTGCGCCCATTTTATTAGAGACATGCGTCGTTCAATCTTCGGCGCATAAGTTGCCCTTGAATTATCCTGAGGTTCCTCCCTCAAACGGTTATCTGCCAATCCTTCAATAGCCTCCAACAATAAGTCGCCGGCAAGTACGGAAAGACGATCGTGAAGCTCACCGGCTGTTTCCTCCCGGCCGATCGGTACTTCCCGCTGGAGGAGAATCGGTCCGGTATCAAGACCTTCATCCATGACCATGGCCGTCAAACCAGTCTTGGCTTCATCATTAAGAATGGCCCAATGGATGGGGGCGGCACCTCGATATCTTGGTAAAAGGGACGCATGGATATTTACGGCACCCAGACGACTGGTTTCTAAAAGGCCTTTTTTCAGGATCTGACCGAAAGCCACTACAACAAGAAGGTCAGGCGTTAGACTTCTAATAACCTGACAGAATTGCTCATCAGATGCTTTTTCCGGTTGTAAGACACGTAAACCGTACTTCTCCGCTGCACGTTTAACCGGAGAGGAAACAACCTTTCTGCCTCTTCCCTTGGGTCTATCAGGTTGTGTAACTACTGCCAGAACCTCATGACCCCGATCCACAAGCGCCTTGAGGCAGGGCAAGGAAAAATCAGGCGTCCCCATGAAGACAATTCTGGGACGGGTGGAAAAGTTTTCTGTATGCTCAGGTTCCATAGCTCCTGACTGCGCTTAGGCGCCTTTTACAATATAGTCTAATCATTTCTTCTCTTTCAACTTTTTCTTCAGCTTCTTTTTATAAAGGGCCCTTTTAAGGCTACTAATATGATCGATATAAAGAACCCCATTTAAATGATCAATCTCATGTTGAAGGCAGATGGCAAGCAGGCCGTCTGCCTCTATATCTACGGGTTTGCCGTTACGATCTACTCCTCGGACCTTCACCTGTGCGTCGCGGGTGACCTCAGCCGAAAAATCAATCACGCTGAGACAGGCTTCCTCATATTTTACCTCCCCTTCACTCAAAACAATTTCAGGGTTGATCAATACACAAGGTTCCCTTTCCTCTTTGCCTGGTTGGAGATCGAATACTATGACTCGTTCCAGCTCACCCACTTGATTTGCAGCCAGACCTATGCCCGGGGCGCTGTACATGACATTGATCATATGATCGGCAAGTTTCAGCAGCTTCCCGTCGATGTTTTCAACCGGCAGGGCTGTCGCTCTCAACACTGGATTCGGATAGGTGTAAATAATAGGTTTATCTTCTTGGTTATCCATTGTTTGATCCTTAAATAATACTAAACATAACACTAAAATAAATCAAGATAACTATGGAATATTTAATCCAGCAATTAAGAGGTTTATCAGGTTAATAAGTACCGAAAATATTGTTGTTTTGATCATTATTAATTTTGGTCATTAAGTATTGTTTCGGATTTTGGATTTCGTGCTTCGGATTTTGACCGTTTTTATTTCATAAGGCAGCGCCAATAAACTCTGACCCGGCCCTGAGGAGCAGGTTATAAAGGCGAAATAAAGGGGCTTGACTTTTCCCTGCCATACACCTATTCAGGTGACATGAAAAAAAGAGCAATAGAATTTCTGTTTGAAGCGGGCATGTTAAAAAAAACTCCCCGCACAGGCTATCAGTTTCTCGGGTCTGGAGGAGAATCGGTTGCAGACCACTCCTTCCG
>CAZUHR010000250.1:0-5279 GCA_964620335.1 uncultured Desulfobacteraceae bacterium | reverse complement strand
AGTACGCGAAGAATATTATAACCTGCTTTTGCAGGTTCAACGGGGAAGTCGTAGGCCTGGTTGCCAATAATCCCGGGGAACCAGGGAGTATTATGGAAATTGATTCCTGCGACAAGTACTATCGTTTCCTTCAGGTGTTGGATGCATACAGCATCCCACTTGTTACCCTGGTGGATACTCCCCCTGTAGTGCCTGGAGAGGAGCAGGAGGCCAAGGGCCTTTTAAGGCATTTCGGTAAAATACTAGACACATACGCAACTGCTACGATTCCGAAGATAAGTATTGTGCTCAGAGAGTCCTACGCTGATGCGGGAGGCTTGATAATGGGCGGAGTAAAGGGCATGGGGGTGGATCTCTCCTACGCCTGGCCTATCGCCAGGTTTGCCGTGGAGGCATCAGAAGCTGATTACACAAGGTTTTACGGGAAAGGTATTGAGGAGGACGCCTACGAAGGTTATTTAGACAGGGCAAGAGAAAAAGTTGATGTATTCGAAGTTGCGCGGAGTTGGACTGCGCAGGTCGTAGATGAAATTATCGAACCGAAGGACACAAGAAAAAGAATCATCGATGCATTGGAGCTTACAAGGAACAAAAAGGAAAAGTTGCCAAAAAGGGCAAAGATGAATGGTACCGGCCCTACATAAATAAATGAGGAATCAAACCATATGGGAGAGGAGCTGTAAATGAGCGATACAGGTAAAAGTGCTAAACGTATAGAGGTAAGGGCGCCCATGTCCGGGGTATTTTACAGGAGGCCTGCCCCGGACCAGCCGGCCTATGTGGAAGTAGGAGATGAGGTCAAAAAAAAACAGGTGCTTGGACTGCTGGAAACCATGAAGGTTTTCCAAAGTGTTAAATCGCCGTCAGCAGGAAGAATTGTTGAAATAGCCGCAGAAAATGAGACTACTTTAAAGGATGATGATCTCATATTCGTAATCGAGAAGAGTTGATTTTTGGCTGTAATTATAAGGTGTGCAGAAAGGGAAAAATATTTAACTATGTTCTCAAAGATACTCATTGCAAACCGAGGTGAAATCGCCCTTAGGATTATTCGTGCCTGCATGGAACTGGGCACAAAAAGCGTTGCTGTTTATTCCGAAGCAGACACTGAATCACTCCATCTTAGTCTGGCAGATGAAAAGGTATTAATAGGTCCTCCAGTCAGCTCGAAGAGCTATTTGAACATTGACAGCATTTTAACTGCGGCCAAAGAAACCGGGGCAGAAGCCATTCATCCGGGTTATGGGTATCTGGCAGAAAGCGAGGAATTCGCTCGGGCATGCGAGGACCAAGATCTGGTCTTCATTGGTCCAACTCCTCAGAATCTCAAGCTGGCAGGGGACAAAATTACTGCAAAAAAAGTTGTTTACGAGGCAGGTGTTCCGGTTATTCCCGGCAGTCCGTGCGGTGTTGATAACGTTGAAGCCGCCAAGGCATTTTGCAGGGAGATCGGATATCCTGCGATGATCAAGTCATCGGGAGGTGGTGGGGGCCGCGGGATCAGGATTTGCGAAAAAGAGGAAAGCCTGATGGAAGAGTTTCCTATCGCAAAGATGGAGGCCCGCTCGGCCTTTGGGAACGATGAGGTGTACATCGAGAAGTATATATCTGAACCCCGTCATATTGAGTTCCAAATACTGGCGGACAAATTCGGTGATATTATTCACCTTGGGGAGAGAGAATGTACAATACAGAGAAGATACCAGAAACTCATCGAGGAGGCGCCGTCTCCACGGCTGACGACCGAACTTCGAGATGCAATGGGTAATGCCGCCGTCACCGCTGCAGGAGCTGTTAAGTATTTCAATGCCGGGACCGTAGAATTTCTTATGGATAGTGCCGGAGACTTCTATTTCATGGAGATAAATGCACGTATCCAGGTTGAGCATCCGGTCACTGAATTGACGACCGGAATAGACCTTATCAAGGAGCAGATCAGGCTGGCATCAGGTGAAGGGATTGGCTACTCGTTTGAAAACATTATCAGGAGAGGCTGGGCAATAGAATGTCGAATCAATGCCGAAGATCCTGACAGAAATTTTGCCCCTTCACCAGGGAAAATAACGGAATATCAACCCCCGGGCGGCTTCGGGGTAAGGCTCGATACCCACCTCTACCAGGGTTATGAATTGCCCATATATTATGATTCGCTCATTGCCAAGCTTTTATCTTACGATCTCACAAGGGACGGGGCGATTAGAATAATGAAAAGGGCTCTGAATGAATTTAAAATAAGACCTGTTAAGACTACGATTCCGTTCTATAAAAAGGTAATGGACGATTCCCGGTTTCAGAAGGGGGATTTTACTACTGATTTTATCAAAAGGTTTGTTCGGGACGAATACGAAAAAGATGACTGAACCAGGCATTACATAGGAGACTGCAGATGGATTTTGAGCTTACAGAAGAACAGGAAATGCTGAGGGCAACAGTGGCCAGATTTGTTGATAACGAAGTAATCCCATTGGCGGCGGAGATCGACGAAGAGGAAAGATTCCCCGAAGAAAACTTCAAGGCAATGGCTGAGATGGGCCTGTTCGGTATCACTATTCCGGAAGAATATGGCGGGAGCGGATCAGACTTTCTTTCATGTGTCCTGGTTATGGAAGAACTTGCGCGGGGGTGTGTTTCTACGGCCAATACTTACGGCTCACACGCAATCCTGTGCACCGAAAACATATTCCGTAACGGCAATGAGGAACAGAGGCGCAAGTACCTTCCCGATTTGATCAATGGAAAGAAAGTCGGGGCACTATGCATTACTGAGCCGGAAGCCGGATCAGATGCCCTGTCCATGAGAACAAGGGCGGAAAAAAAAGGCGACAAATATATACTTAACGGCACAAAGATGTTTATTACAAACGGTCCTATTGCTGATGTGGCTGTAGTATATGCAAAAACCGACCCTGACGCAGGTCAAAAAGGCATTTCAGCTTTTATTGTTGAAAAAGATTTTCCAGGTTTTTCAAGGGGTAAGAGCCTGAAAAAAATGGGAGTAAGGGGTTCCCTGACAGGTGAACTTATCTTTGAAGACTGTGAGGTGCCGGAGGAAAATCTCTTAGGGGAAGAGAACAAGGGCGTAAGGGTCCTTATGAGCGGGCTTGACAGGGAGAGGATAGTCTATTCAATCGCCCCCATCGGAGTTGCCCAGGGCGCCTTTGATCTGGCTTTTAAATATGCAACTGAGAGGGTCCAATTCGGAGCCCCTATAATCAGTTTTCAGATGATGCAGGAACTGCTTGCAGACATAGCAACGGACATTCAGGCGGGCAGGGTCCTTGCTTACTGGGCGGCCGTTATGGCGGAATCAGGGAAAAGGGTGAGGCTGGAAGCATCTTATGCAAAACTTTTCGGCGCCAAGGTGGGTGTCGAGGCGGTGGGAAAGGCCGTCCAGATTTTTGGCGGTTACGGGTTTATAAGGGAATTTCCGATAGAGAGAATGTACAGAGACGTAAAAGGAATTGAGTTCGGAGCCGGCACCAATCAGATACAGAAACTTATTATAATAGGTGAAATGATGAAGGGCTTAAAGCAGACATAGGCTGGTTGTCACAAGAAAATGGGCTCGTTATAAATGGTGAACGGACCATGGCGATCTCTTTTCAACAATCGCATCCAAACTTCTGCCATAGGAGTCGAACGCCCCCATTCCCGCAAACAAACGGCACGGAGCAAATATTAACGACTAAGGCCACGAGAAAAACTCTTTCCCGGGGCTGTCCAAGGCTGAGATGTCAGCCCTTATTAACATTCCATAAAGGTCATATACTATGCTGCTTTTGAAAACAGACCCCCATGTCCCTGGTTTTTCTATATAATTTAACGCTTAAGGCGAAGGTATGGGACTCTTCGAAAGGACGTATCTTTCGGATAAAAATTCCTCTGCCCCGTGTCGCGGCCCGATTCGTGGTCTGCATTGCAACGGGACAATGGGATCACATCCTTTGGTTGAAGCAGACTTCAGGGAGAGCCGCTTGCACCGTAGGAGCAGATGCGGACTGGAGAAGAGTGCTATGCCAAGCCGTTTGGTGGGTGAGGCTCTATTTCCCAGCAAATATTTGAGAAAAGGCAGTACTACATAACAACTCAAGGACCGAGGCATTAAAAAGGAGGAAGCGCCATGGAAGAAAGGATCTGGCACAAATCATACGCAGAAGGAGTCCCGCCCGGTGTAGATTACGAAAAGATAACATTATCCGAAGTCCTTGAAAGGACTGCAAAGAACTTTCCTGATACTGTTGCGCTCATAATGATGGGAAAGAGAATAACCTACAGGCAGCTTGACGAGCTTGTAAACAGTTTTGCCGCCGCCCTGGCCGACCTGGGCATTAGGAAAGGAGACAAGGTTGCGCTTCTGCTTCCAAATATGCCTCAGGTGGTGATCGCATCCTATGCGGCCTTCAGGCTGGGCGCAGTAGTGGTTATGAACAATCCCCTTTATACGGAAAGCGAACTCGAGCATCAGCTCAAAGACTCCGATTCCAAGATGGCCATATGCATGGATCTCCTTGTTCCAAGAGTGCTTAAACTAAAAGATAAGACAGAAATTGAGACCGTAATCGCCTGCCACATTCGCGACTATCTCCCTTTCCCCCTAAAGCAGCTATTCCCCTTTGTGAAGAAAGGGATGCACAGAAAGACAGCCCCCAACGAGGGCGTTTATGATTTTCTGGATCTCATCAAGAGGTATCCCGCGACTCCGCCCGGGACAGAGGTCTATTTCGACGATCTTGCCGCCCTCCTTTACACGGGAGGCACAACAGGCCTTTCAAAGGGCGTAATGTTGAGCCATGCCAACTGCAGCATATGTATCCAGCAATTAAAAGCGTGGCTTCCTGATGTGGAAGAAGGAAAAGAGAGCATGCTGGGCACTTTTCCGATCTTTCACATCGCCGGGTTTACGACCGGAATGAACACGGCCATCCTCAGGGGCATCACCCTGATTTTGATCCCCCGCCCTGACCCGGGTGCCGTACTTGAGATGACTAGAAAGTACAAACCCAACTGGTTCCCATGCGTACCTACTATTTTTGTAGGGGTTCTGAACCATCCGGATTTTCCCAAAACAGACTTCTCCTTTGTGAAGGGATGTGTTTCAGGTGCCGCTCCTCTGGCCGTCGAGACCATCAGGCAATGGGAAGAGACCGTGGGTGCCGGCATAGTGGAGTGCTACGGCCTGACAGAGACCGCAGTCCTGAGTCATGCCAACCCGTGGGGGGGAAAGGTCAAAGTCGGGAGCGTTGGCGTCCCGGTTCCTGACACGGACTGCCGCATTGTGG
>CAZUHR010000249.1:0-5298 GCA_964620335.1 uncultured Desulfobacteraceae bacterium | reverse complement strand
TCAAAAGCCCTATCTTAGGGCTTTCCATTCCCAAGCATGAACTAGCAAAGGCATGGGCCATCACACCAAACTGAAAGAGATGAGCCGGTCGGCAATCAACATTGGCGCCCACGTCGATTAGAATCACCTTGCCTCTTTCGCCAGGAAAAACGCTTGCAATTGCAGGCCTTTCCACACCTTCCATACGGCCAAGGGTCAAAACAGCTGCTGCCACACTTGCACCAGAATTGCCCGCACTAACAACCGCCTTGACTTCGCCTCTTCTCAAAAGACCAAAAGCTACCCTGATTGAGGCTGACTTCTTTGTTCGTACACCCTTTAAGGGCGGTTCATCCATCCTCACTACTTGTTCACAGTGATGTATGGAGATATGATCCATGGAAAAATGAGAGCCGAGTTTTTCGATGATAACCTTCTTATCTCCGACTAGGATAACATCGATGCCCCATTCAGAAGCAGCCTCAACTGCACCTTGTACAACCATTTCCGGAGCATTATCCCCACCCATGGCGTCCACGGCTACCTTCATGTCAGCTCTCTTCTGTCTTAATTATATTTCTGCCCTTGTAGGTCCCACACTCTGGGCATACGTGATGGGGTAATACAGGTTCATTACAATTGGGGCAAGTGGAGATATTTGGCATCTTTACCCTATCATGAGATCGCCGCGTATCCCGCTTGGATTTTGATTTTTTCTTTTTTGGTACAGCCATTTCCTATTCTGTTCCCCCCTTCAATTTCAGGTTTTTCATTTTTAAAAAGGCGGGATGTCTCTTCTCACTCTGACATCCACACGTTTCAACGTTCAAGTTAACACCACAGAAGGGACACAGTCCCAAACAATCCTCACTGCAAAGGCATTTCATGGGAAGAGATAAATATATCTGTGCCCTAACAACCTCTTCCAGATCGATTTCATTGCCCGATAAAAAATCAATCCCCATGTCGTCTTCCAGGAGCTCAAGCTCGCTTTGACCTGTACCTGAAGGACTAATGGCCAAAAACAACCTGAAACCGGACTCAAGATCGCTTCCATATTGTTCAAGACATCTGTCGCATCTTATTATAAGCCTTCCGGACAAATGTCCATCAAGCACGTACTTGGTTCCAGCCTTGGCGATGTTTATTTCAACCTTCAAAGGACCGTCAAGCCCTATAATCTGATCGTTTTCCTGATCCTCCTGCCACCAACCCGGCTCAAGTGAAAATTCAAAGCGTCGGGGAGCAAGTAAAATACTCTTCAGGTCAATAATCATCAGCATTAAACCTTATTAAAGAGCAATAGAAATTGATTATCATTAGAATAACATAAATTTATGAGTATATAAGACGCTTCTTTTTTGTCAAGAAAATTAATCTATTTCAGCCAAAAGTCTTCCATTTCTTGATTTTACATTTGATTATGATAATATTTTTTTATTGATATTTTATCAATAGAAGTTCTTGCATGTTTTTCACAAAAAATGGATAAAGAAAACTGGCAAAAAAGAGGTAAAGGTCACAGGCAAAGGTTACGCGATAGATTCCTGGAAGGTGGTCTTGAAAGATTTTCGGATGGGGAAGTAATTGAATTTCTTCTTACATTGGGCACACCAAGGGGCGATCTCAAACTGCCGGCCCGGGAGGCGTTGAAGCGCTTCGGGAGCCTATCAGGCGTTTTATCTGCCCCCATTGAAGAACTAAAAAATATAAAGGGAATAGGGCCAAAAAATGCACTTTATTTAAAAATCGTTCATCAAGTCGCCGGAAGATACCTCAAAGACAGGACACAAGGAAAGTCCTTTTTCGGTTCTTCAAGGGTCGTGTTTGATTATCTGTTTCATTCAATGCGGGACTTGAAAAGAGAAATCTTCAAAGTCCTTCTCTTAAATCGAAAAAACGAATTGATTCTTGATAAAGACGTCTTTCTGGGAACCCTCACTGGCAGTGCGGTTTATCCACGTGAGATTATGACACTTGCCCTCGAACAGAGCGCCGCTGGACTCATATTCGTACATAATCATCCTTCGGGCGACCCAAATCCCTCTGCCGAGGACAAAAGATTGACAAGAGATCTCGTCCGGGCGGCAATGGTACTGGCCATTCAGGTGCTTGATCACATTATCATAGGACACAACTCCTATTACAGCTTTGCGGATGAAGGCCTAATTAAGCGTTTTTCAGAGGAATATGAAAAGGGGTTAACACTCCCTTAAGCTCTTGACACATGCACGGCAATTATGAAAGTGTCCTTCCATGAAAATCAGGTGAATGGCATATTGTTGCGAGAGTGGCGGAACTGGTAGACGCGCTGGACTTAGGATCCAGTGGAGCAATCCGTAGGGGTTCGATTCCCCTCTCTCGCACCACTCATAAAAGGGACTATGATCATGGATATGTCTTGAAATAACAAAAATCATCATTATTTTAAAATGTCATGTTTCCACTATAATTCTGTCCACCATCAAACTCCATGTAAGGACAGACCATTTTTTGTGGAAGATTCCTTTATCAATCAAGTTTCTGCTATAACGGCCGATTAAATGGATAGATATCCGGACGAAGGCAAGCGGGCAAGATGAGGGCTATATAAATATGAAAACCAGCCTGGAAGAGATCAGTTCTGTAAAGAAAAAACTGTCAATCGAAATTGAATCTAAAGAAGTTGATAAAAAACTGAATGAGGCCTACAGGGAACTGGGCAAAAAAGCAAAAATGCCCGGTTTCAGGCCTGGAAAAGTTCCGAGAAAGCTCCTCGAGACACGTTTCAGTGCCCAGGTAGGAGAGGATGTGATGAGAGATCTTATTAGTGAGACGCTTCCCATAGCTATTCAGGAAGTTAAAACTTTTCCCCTTGGAGCTCCACTATTGGAAAAAGATCTCCTGAAAGAGGGGCACAATTTTAAATATTCTGCAGTAATAGAGGTCCGACCTGAATTCGTAGTAAAGGATTACCTGGGAATTGAGGCGGAAAAAGAAAAATTATCGGTTGGCGAAGAAGATGTCCGTAAACAACTCGAACAAATCAGAGAAGCGAATGGAAAGCTGACCATCATCGACCAGGGCAGGCCCATTCAGAAGGACGACTATGTGGTAATCGATTATGAGGGTTTCGAGGAAGGAAAGCCTCTTGATGGTATCAAATCGCGAAATTTTCTCATGAAAGTCGGTAGTCATGAGTTTCATCCCGGATTTGATGAAGCGCTCACAGGCCTTCACAAAGGGGACGCAACCGAGATTAGGGTCGATTTTGAAAAAGACTACTATCACTCTAAGCTGGCTGGCAGAAAAATAGATTTTAAGGTCAAGATAACAGACATCAAGGAAATGGTGCTCTCGGAGCTGAACGACGATTTTGCCCGAAATTTTGGGGCTGATATCAAAGACCTCGAGGATTTGAAAAACAAGGTGAGGGAATCCATCATATCAAAAGAGGAAAAAAGAATCGACCAGGAACTGAAAAAAAGGATCCTCGAAAAAATATCGGCCAGTGTTGACTTCCAACTTCCACAGACCCTGGTTGAATCAGAGCTTGATTATGCTGTTGAAAACGTCAAACAAAATCTTATGAGAAGTGGCTCAAGCATAGAAAAGGTAGGCCTTTCAGAAGGAAAACTCAGAGAGGAATTCAAACCCTCAGCAAAAAATCGTGTAAAGGAACTCCTAATCTTGGGAGAAATAGCCAAACAGGATAATATCGAAGTAGGTGATGAAGACCTGACAAACAGCTTTAAGAATATAGCTGTAAGCACGGGCCAGGATATAGTAACTATCAGGAAATACTATGAAGCAAAAAATTTGGTAGATTCTCTTAAGGAAAAACTGCTTGAGGAAAAAACATTGAACTACCTCGTAGAGAATGCTAAGATTTTAGAGGTAGATAAAATTAGTTAAAATCGGAAAAATCACAAAAGGAGAAAAATAGATCCCATGCTTATACCAATGGTAATTGAACAATCGAGCCGCGGAGAAAGGGCTTACGATATCTATTCCCGGCTTTTGAAAGATCGAATCATATTTATGGGGGAGACGGTAGAAGACAGTATGGCAAATACCATTATTGCCCAAATGCTTTTTCTGGAATCAGAAGATCCGGACAAGGACATTAATCTTTATCTAAATTCCCCTGGCGGAGTCACTACGTCCGGATTAGCCATCTACGATACCATGCAGTATATCAGGCCCGATATCACTACCATCTGTGTGGGACAAAGCGCAAGCCTGGCGGCCCTGCTCCTTGCAGCAGGAACCAAAGGCAAGCGATATGCACTTCCGAACGCAAGGATCATGATTCATCAACCCCTTGGCGGGATGCAGGGCCAGGCCACCGACATAGATATTCATGCAAGAGAAATGCTGAAAACGCGGGACACCCTTAATCGAATTCTGGCTAAACACACAGGCCAGAATATCGAAAGGATTCAAAAAGACACCGAACGTGACTTTTTCATGAGCAGCGATGAAGCCAAAGAGTACGGAATCGTGGACAAGGTCATCACTGCCAGAGAAATGCCAAGCCAGCTAACACAAAAAAAATAGAAGGGAATGTATAACGAAAAGGCGCAAAGAGACATTTTACGGGGATATTTATTATGACTAAGAATACCGAATCGAGAGATGATCTTCTCTGCTCATTCTGCGGAAAAAGTCAGGATGAGGTAAAAAAACTCATAGCAGGCCCTTCAGTATATATTTGCGACGAATGTATCCAGTTATGTAATGAAATCATAGCCGAGGAATACAGCCAGGAAATTGACGAAGAATTTGCCTATCAACTCCCGAAGCCTGTTGAGATAAAAGAGGCATTAGACCAGTATGTAATTGAACAGGATAAGCCAAAGAAAATTCTTTCTGTAGCGGTTCATAACCATTACAAACGTATAAATACCAAGATAGACATGGATGGTGTTGAGATCCAGAAAAGCAACATCCTCCTGATTGGCCCTACAGGCTGTGGCAAAACCCTTTTGGCTCAGACCCTCGCCAAAATTCTGAAAGTCCCATTCACCATCGCTGATGCAACTACACTCACGGAGGCGGGATATGTAGGCGAAGACGTGGAAAATATCATTCTGAATCTGGTTCAGATTGCCGATTACGATGTGGAAGCCGCATGCAAGGGAATCGTATACATTGATGAAATCGACAAAATTGCACGGAAACTTGACAGCCCCTCCATTACCCGCGATGTGTCAGGCGAGGGGGTCCAGCAGGCCCTTTTGAAGATAATTGAAGGGACCATGGCGAATGTTCCACCCAAAGGTGGCAGAAAACATCCTCAACAGGACTTTGTCAAGGTTGATACAGCTAATATTCTCT
>CAZUHR010000248.1:0-5314 GCA_964620335.1 uncultured Desulfobacteraceae bacterium | reverse complement strand
TCCTTATCTTCCGTCCCGGTCCCCAGGACGATCAGGGGGATATTCAGTGAATCCACAATATTTTTGACTGTTTTTGCCGCCTCTTCAGGTGAGGCGTCCCTCCCCATTGGATCGGTACTCAGGAGCCGGAGGCACAGGATTTCAGCTCCATATTCCCCCACGCATTTCCCGGCCCACTTTAGGGGATCGGATACCACATCCCGGAAAGGCTCGAGGGTCCACGCTGTCCAGTTTTCAGGCTGCATATCGAGGAACTCCAAGGCGAGTCCAGGGGGATTAGGCAGGGTTCCCTCAAAAAAATGAAAGGGGAATGTGTTTTCTCCGCCTATTTTTTTTGCCTTTTCACCGTCTCCCAAGACAACCTCTCGAATATTCACGGAATGCTTTTCCAGGGGTGCCTCATACATCATTTCATGCCTCCTTTCATACCTCCAACCACGAGTTGGAATAGAGGGTCTTTCCCATAAGGACCTGGGTTGTCTTGACGTATTCCTGCTCTTTTTGGGAAAGGTTGGAAATATCAAGGTCCTCCTCATCCATAGCCCTGTGGATGAGGTCAACGATCTCAGGCATTTCTCCCTTGTTCAGCAGGATAAGTTCCTCGTCGAAACCACTTGCAATCGCCGCATCCTGGCCGTACCGGGAGATGATGACCATGAATGTGCGATTGAGAAGTCCCCTGAGTCCCTTTGGGGCACTGTAGGATAGATTGGACAGGCCGCATACCGACTTTGCGCCCGGAGCAAGATCCGGGATCATCTGAATGAATTCCATGTAAGACAAGACCTGCCGTTGATCCACGCCAACGGGGAGGAGAACGGGATCTATCCAGATGTCTTCATTTTCGATACCCAGTTCGTTTGCAAACTCAAGCGATTCCAAAATGCTCGCGGCCCTCTCGTCTGCGTCTGAAGGAAGCCCGGCATCATTAATCACGGAAAGAACCAGACCTGCGGAATATTTTCTGCACAGCGGCATAACGGTTTCCATGCTTTCTTTGACTCCGGATGCGGAATTGACCAGGGCCTTTTGCTTGCAAAAATTAAGACCTGCCTCCATGGCTACCGGATTGGTCGTATCCAGACAAAGTGGAAGGTCCGTGTAATCCTGGACAGTTTTGACCAGCCATTCCATGGTTTCAGCCGGGTCCTTTTTCTGTGGTCCAACATTCAGGTCCAAATAATCCATGCCGTTTCCTGCCTGTCCCTCAACACACTTCCGAATCGGTTCAGGATTGCGCTCTTTAATAGCCTGAGATATCGTATTAGACATTACATTCAAGTCTTCGCCGATGAGAATCATGGTTTATCCTCTCTTTTTGTAGGTTGTCGATTGGAGTGCCACAACCCGCGTGTCCCATAGGTTGATGCGTTACTTGCTGATATAATTGGCTTTTAGCCTATTAAACAATATTCATAGATGAGATTTAAAAGAATTTCAATAGTCCATTGGATGATTTTTTCGTGATATGGGACTATTTCCAGCCCTATATTGGCTTGCGTTTGCACGGGTTTTGAGGTGATGGCCCGGAGACCTATGCACGTGAAATGGGGAAACTTAGGAATGGAGGTCCACAATGCCTATTCTTATGGCAAACTGAACCAATTGCGAGATGTTTTCTATTCTAAGTTTTTCCATGATTTTGGAGCGATGGGTCTTGACCGTACTCGGGCTTATGCAAAGTATTTCCGAGATTTCCCTGGTAGAGTGCCCCTCCGCTATCATCTGAAATACCTCTCGTTCCCTGTTGGAAAGGTTGGAATAAAGCTCTTCCCTGAAGGGTTTTTTCTTCGTGGAAACGTAATCGTCAATGACGATTCTCGAAACCGAAGGACTCATATAGTTGTCTCCGTTGACGGCGGCCTGTATCGCCTTGACGATGTCGCTACCGGTGGAGTCCTTGAGCAGGTATCCGGAAGCCCCGATGCTGAAAAGCTCTCTGATATATCGATCATGACAATGCATTGAAAGGATAATTACCTTGGTTTGCGGCCGGATTTTTTTTATCTGCCGGGTCGCTTCTATTCCGTTCAGCAAGGGCATGGCAATATCCATTATAACCACGTGCGGATTGAGTTCCTCTACCTTGGCGACCGCTTCTCGCCCATTTTCAGCCTGCCCGACTACATGGAATTCAGGTTCTCCTTCCAGCAGCTTGGCAAGACCCTGCCTCACGATTGTGTGGTCATCCGCCAGAATGATTTTGACACTCCTGTCAGTCACGGGGCTCCTCCGTGATGGGTATTTCTATGCGGATTCGCGTCCCTTCACCGGGCGAAGTACGAAGAGAGAATTTTCCTCCCAACATGGCCGCCCGCTCTTTCATGGACAACAAACCCAGGCCGTTTTTGGGCTGATCAAATTCATTTATTACAAATCCGATACCGTCATCTTCAGCCAGGAAAATAATTTGAGGATAACCCTTAATAATGGAAAGCCTGAAATGCTTTGCCTGGGAATGCTTCAGCGCGTTTGTGAGGGCTTCCTGTGACAGGCGGTAAAGCACGGTTTCAATCGCCGGGTCCACCCGATCTTCAAAACCCACCATTTTGAAATCTATTTCCAATCCTTTGTGTTTGGACACAGATGATAGATATGAATCCAGGGCAGGTTCCAGCCCCAGATCGCTTAAAAGGGCGGGATGCAGGCTGTAGGACATCCGGCGCACTTCCTGATATGTACGGTTGATCTGTTTCTTCGCATCCGAGATAAGCTCCTTGATATTATCGCTCTCCGTCGACAACCCTTTCTCAATGGTCTCCATTGTAAAATTTACCCCGGTGAGGGCCTGACCCGCCTCGTCGTGTAACTCACGGGCGATCCGTTTTCGTTCTTCTTCCTGTGAATGAAAAAGCCTGGCCGTAAGCCTTTTGAGGTCTTCTCGATTCTCACGAACGGCTTGAAGCAGTCGGGCATTCTCAATTGCGCCCCCAAGAAAGTTCCCTAAAGAACCCAGCAGGTGATAGTCCTGACCTGTGGTGAGGTCTCTATTGGGTGGAACCACAAAAGAGAGGAAACCGGAAGCCTTATTTTTTGCAGTAATCAAAAAACAGGTGAGATCTACGCAATTGCCCGCTTCCTCGTCTGTTAAAGTCGCTGTGAAGGGTGGAAAAATAGGTTCGGGATCAAGTGTTAGATTCATTTTGAGCAGTGAGTGCATAAGGGGTTCATCATTGAGCCTTATTCGGGGAGTGCAAGTTCCGCCCTCTTTGGTCAGGCCTTTATCAACCCTTAACGAGAAGGCCTTTTTTTCGTGATCAATCAAAAAGATACCCCCGGATTTGAGCTTCAGCACCTCAAGGACCTTTCTTAGGGCTGTTGCGAGGATTTCATCAAGATTCCGGGCCTTGTTCATAGCAAAGGCAACCGAATTCAAGAGCCATAATTCCCAGTGCCTCTTTCGAAAGCTCCGGATAGCATCCATTCGAGCAGTGATGTCTTTTGCAATGCTCTCGTATCCGGTAATCTCGCCGTCCTTTCCCCTGTCAGCTGTGCCGCTTAGAAGGCAGTGCAGTCGTGTCCCGTCTTTTTTCTTAAAACCGGCCTCAAAATCCTTAAAAAATCCGTCCCGGTGTATCTGTTTTTGGAAGACCTGCCAGTGTTTCGGATTGTCGTATATCTCTTCAACTGACCTTAATTCAAGCAACTCTTTCTTGCTTTCATATCCGAGCAGATCCACGCCGGCCTGATTCACATCTTTAATGGCCCCCTCCTTGGAGATAATCAGGATCATGTCTTTGGAGCCTTCAAATATACGTCGGTATTTCCTCTCGGAAAGCCTGAGGTCATCTTCGAGTCGTTTTCGACCCGAGATATCAATGAAAACCTGCACGCCTCCTACCACACAGCCATTAGGTCCCCTCAGCCTGGAAAAGCTACAGATAATAGGGACTTCTTTGCCATCCGCTCTGGCTACGGTAACCTCCCGGTTGTAGACGTCTTTTTGCGCCAGCCCGTTCCTTTGCAAAGGGCAGTCGGTCTTGCAGGCAGGACTCTTAAATACCTGATTGCACTTCATGCCGATGGCATCGGAGACTGACAGGCCGGTTATCTGTTCGGCAGCGGCATTAAAGTAGGTGATCCTGCCCTCGATATCCATTGTAAAAAGGCCGTCCGGCAGGTTGTTCAATATCTGCAGGATATCCTGTTCTTCTTGAAAGTCCTTTTTGTGTTTGTCCGGAATAAGATGCAACAATTGCGTTCTTCTTTCTTTAAGACGTAGAGCCCCACGCGCAAGCGCGTGGCTTTCTGCGTGGGCGGGTAAAAGAATAATTTAAAGACAGCTTTGGTGAATTCCCGGCCGGGCTCCGAAACCACTCAAAAAAACAGTCCCTTGTTCAAATTCCCACAGCCCTTCACGGGACACTTCCAAGATTTGGAATGTTAACTTTTCCGAGGGAAAATCGCAAGAGAGGGAGTGATTATCACCCATTTTGCTGAGATATTATTGTGCTTCATATTTAAACAGTTAACAAAATAGTAACACCCGGGATATAGGCCCGTTTTTAAAAGGGGCCCGTGGGTTTCTGTCAGGCCAATTCATTTCCAAGCTGCATAAACCAGTCCACCTTTTCGGGTGGGGCGACACCCGGCACCTCGCACCCTGACGCGAGAATATAACCGCTGTCTTTTGAAGCCGCATTTAGGCAATTCTGCATGGCCTGTTTCATCTCTTCCCTGGTTCCGGAAAAGAAAAGATTGGTGTTGACATTGCCGATAAGCACCGCCTTGCCCCGGGTGATTTCCGCGGCTTTTGCCAGATCCGAGGGCGCATCAATACTGATATTGGTGACGCCTGTTTTGACCATATCCTCCAGGATCGGATCCGTATACCCGCATATATGGAGTCCGAGACCGGCTTTTCTCTCCTTGAAATGTTCCACAATGCGCTTGTGGTGAGGGAAGATAAATTTCCGGTACATCTTTGGCGAGATGAGGCTACAGGACGCGGGGGCCTCGGAATAGCTCAATCCAACCTTGAGTGGCTGGATGGCCTCCATAAAGGAAATAGCAACCTGGGAGCAAAACTCCATGAGTTCATGAACATAATCCGGGTCTTTTATGGCATCCCTGATCAACTCGTTGGCCCCCCTAAGGCCGATGGCGGTCGTCCACGGCCCGGCCACCACCGCGGATACAATGGAATCGTTGATTATCTTCTTGGTTTCCGCCAGGATCTCCAAGTAAGCGGGCATACGGCCGTCTTTTGTGGGATCGGGAACCTGCAGGCTGCTGAGTTTCCCTTTATCCTCAAGGGCGTATTTGGTGGAAATACACATGCTGTCTTCCGGAAACCTGAGTTCATTGCCCATGG
>CAZUHR010000247.1:0-5322 GCA_964620335.1 uncultured Desulfobacteraceae bacterium | reverse complement strand
AGGAATAATGCGGTACCACAACATCGTTAAATTCAAGATACGTAGCTACGGGCAGAACTATGTCAGCCAATGCCGCGGTCGGTGTCATGAACATATCAGCCACTGCCACGAAATCTAAGGAATGGAGTGCTTCGTAGACCTTTTGAGAATTGCTATAGGTCAACAGCGGATTGCAGCCGAGAATATACGCGGCTCTAATCTGGTATGGGTCCCCGTATAGTATAGCCTTGATCACATCCTGGGGCACGGCTTTAAAGAAATTAAAGAAAGCCGGGATCAAATTTCGTGCACTGCTAACCGAGCGCTGTCGAACTTCAGGCGGTAACTTTTCCGGAAGTGTATATGTTGGCGCAGCAGGGTTGATCGGGACCGGTGACCATCGTAAGTCTCCCCCCGGTGCTTCCAGATTGCCGGTGATCGCTCTCAGTATACAGAGGGCACGGGCGGTTTGAAAGTTGTTTATCCCATGGTCAATTGCATTACCCCAGTGGAGGCAAGCCGGTTTGTTTGTAGCATAAAATCTGGATGCCTGCTTAATTGTCTCGGCTGCCACCCACGTAATATCAGCAACCTTTTCAGGGGTATATTCTTGGACATGGGCCCTAAGCTCGTTGAAGCCCGATGTCCAATGCTTAACAAAGGTGCTGTCGTACAAACCTTCTTTAATTATCACGTTCATCATTCCCAGGGCAAGTGCCAGGTCTGAGCCGGGTCTTGGCTTTATCCATAAGTCAGCTCCATCAACTCCCTCAACATTAGTTGGATTGACGATCATTAGCTTTGCACCGCGTTCCACCGCCTTCATCATGCGCCGGTACACATGAGGCAAGTTTGCCGACAGGTTCTTGCCCCAGACCACGATGGCGGCCGGCGGATATTCGAAGTCCGGAATGGCGTATGAACCGTAAGTAATTGCCGAGGCCTCTACTCGGGGAACAAAACAAACGTGTCCCTGCCATGTAATATTGGGTGAACCAAATAGATTGGCAAATCGAGCGATATGACGCCCCTGGGTACCACCTTTGAAGCTTCCTTCTATGAAGGCAACTGATTCAGCACCATACTTTTCCCTGTTCTTGGCAAGCTCACCAGCTACAGTGTCTAAGGCCTCATCCCAGCTTATAGGAGCCCAATTGCCTTCCCCTCTTCCCCCCATCCGCTTGAGAGGGCGCTGTAGCCGGTCAGGGTGGTACAGATAATCAAGTGATGCCAGCCCTTTCGAGCATAGCACTCCCTTACTGAGGGGACAATCAGGGTCACCTTCTACTTTAATGACCTTTTCGCCATCCACATGAGCCAATATGCCACAACTAATCTGACAGATGCTGCAGGTGCTTCTCACAATTTCAACCATTTCCTTGACCTCCTAGGAATATATTTATAAGCAACCAATTAGAAAAATCAGTCCCTGATTACGATTCTCAGCTTCCGCCATCTGGTAATTGTCTTTATAATGAGACCGCTTTATCCTTAACAAGCAAGGCCAAAATGCCTATCCCCATCCCATGAAAAAGCAAGTTTTTATCAACTAAGAAATTCCATGCTTGTTCACCACGGGCAATGGATTGCTTGAGGATTTCTGGCATGATGTTGGAATGTAGCGGGTTTTACGGGGCACCTTAAGATTGGGAATTTCTTCCCGTCCAAAGCCAGACCGCTGGGTGATCGTCTCAACCCTATGTGGGCAATTTCTTTTCCATTTCTTGTAATAGTGGAACAATTTCTTCCAGGTGATCCCGAAATGCCCGTTTTGTTCCTTCCGCGTCGCCCTGTTTAATCTTTTCGAATATTTTCGGGTGCGAGGTGGTGTCATGCACTGCCCGTTTGGACGGATTGATGCTCAGAATCAGTTCCAGGGTAATATCCATGAGGATGTTCACCAGAAGGTCATACATGGAATTGTGGGACGCTTTGGCCACCAGGCGATGAAAATCCACGTTCCAGGCAACATATTTTTCCCCGCCCTTGACTTTAGGCATATTTTCGAGGCCTTTCTCGAGCATTTCAATGTCTTCCGTGGTGCGCCGTTGTGCGGCCAGACTCGCAACAATGGGTTCAATATGCAGGCGTACTTCCATTATCTCGGCCACGCTAGTGCGGCCCAGTCTTAATATATCCCGAACCAGATTGGAAACGACGTCATGCTTCATGGGACGGACGAATGCGCCGCCGGTAGGCCCCCGTTTGATTTCTAGAAGACCAGTTTTTTCCAGATTACGAATAGCCTCCCGCACAACAACCCGACTAACACCGAGAATCTCCATCAATTCATGTTCGGACGGGAGTCTCTCTCCTTCCTCATATTCCTCATTAAATAAAGACTGCTTCAGCTGGTCGGCGACCTGATCCGCCAGCCTGCCGGTTCGAATGGATTTTAATGGCATCTTATAAACGTCCCCTTGTAACTGAGATTTTTAAAAAATTATAATACCATATACGTATAATATATATTTCTTGTCAAGAAGTAACTGAAAAAGATTTTTTGTCATCACCTAAAGCTCTATTTTTCAACGTTCTGATATACCGGACCTTAAGACACGCAGGATAATTTCTTATGGAAAGTACATTTTTTTCTTGACATACAATATCTTAAAAAAAGAATATAAGACAATTAACGTTATATGTATGATCATAAGTGTCCGTGTAATAACGAATTGAAGAAAAGCTCTACTTGCCAGCGACGGAAATAAATTTCTGCTGAAACCAGCACAGGCACGATGAAGTTGTTTGTAAGGAACGAAAATCTTCACCCACGAGCCTTTAGGGTTGCCCATGAGCCCGGCATAGTGCGCTATCTAGAATATTTTTTCCTGCGTAAAAGTCGTAATGGAACGCTAAGCGCGACAGGCTGGTGGAAAGGAAGATTACTCTGCAGAAGAATCAAGGCAAACCAAAGCAAGATAAACGGTTATTGCCACAAAAGGGGGTGATAGAAGGAGTGTTTTGTATTAGGCATCTGAGGCAGACAATGAGTCAGACATTGAATCATTAGGAAAATTCACAAAGGGGAGGCGATTATGAAAACAAAGGCATTAAAGACATTATTTCTGTTTCTTGGAATACTTTTGGTGGGAACTATTCTAATCAATCCTGCGGTGGGAAAAGAATACCCAACAAAAACTATTGAAATACTCTGTCCTTATCCGGCTGGCAGTGCCGTAGATATTATGATCAGACTTGTTGCAGATATCGGCCCAAAATATTTAGGACAACCGATGGTTGTCGTGAGCAAACCAGGTGCAGCAGGAAGCGTAGCGGCAGCCGATGTCATTAGCTCCAAACCCGACGGATACAGGCTTGTTACCATGGCGAACGCCTACTTTGCCGTGACTATCAAGACTCAAAAGGTGCCTTTTAAGCAAGGTGATCTCATCCCGTTGGCCAATTTTATCGAATACAAGCTGGGGCTGTTCGTAAAAGGAGACTCACCATGGAAGACCCTTAATGATCTTTTAGAGTACGGCAAAAAAAATCCTGGTAAATTAAGGTGGGCTCACTCGGGTCGAGGACTCACGACACATATGAATGGGTTGACCATATTTAGACAGGCCGGTGTCGATGCCATAGATATACCTTTCAAGGGTAGTCCCAAATCTCTGGCCGCCGTTTTAGGAGGGCATGTCGATGCATGCGCAGTGCCCTATGGGACGGCAGTAGAGCAAATAAAAGCTGGAAAGGCCAGATGCCTAGTCTTCTTTAGTAGCAAGCGTTACGGTTTTCCATCCGACGTGCCCTGTGCAGAGGAGCTTGGATTCCCGAAAGCGGGGAAACTGACCACCCTTTTCGGACTGTATGCCCATAAAGACACCCCTCAAGACATCAGGAAAATCCTGATCGATGCTTCCAAGAAGATTTATGAGGATCCGAAATTTCAGGAGGGCATGAAAAAAATAGGAGAAGAACCAAGATTCGGGGGACCGGAATACCTTATGGAAACTATCAGGGAAGGAGAACAAATTGGTGTTCCTATATTAAAAGAATTGGGACTTTATTTAGAAAAATAGCATTTTTCGCTTATTCGTTTATCTTCGAACATAACAAATAGTGATCGTACCAACATAAGCGGCACCACCAGCTTCGCCTTCATTACGGCTCTACGGCACCTCATGCACGGTTTGGAGGTGCCGAATTAAGAGTCGTCCATCTCAATTAGCCCGGCTGGCTTGGGGGTGGCGTCTCGGTCAGCCATGGTCTTTAGGACCTTTTTCCAAATGGTCCAGACGGTGTCGCAGCTGTTTATCTCCAGCATCCTCCCCATGGGGCACACATGGAGATACCGCTCTTTTGCCGTCCCGTCACAAAAAAGGTCATCCAAAACCATTTTCTCAAGGTCGGTTTCGTCTTATGGAAGATAGTCCTCGCGGTGAGGGAGGCCTGATAGCCTCATGTCTTGCAAAGATTAAGTAGGCGGGTGCAATGAAAATATGTATGATGGTACTGAAACCGTGGAAAAAGGTATCGGTCTGGCAACACAAGTGAAACTGTTAATCATTATATGTAGTTTCTGTGCTCATTGGCTTTTGCTGAATTGCTTTAAGTTACTTCATTGTAATTTCAATTTATTTCAGTTATTAGACTTTCACCTTGTTGTCGTAAACCTTTTTCAAAAGAGTCGTCATGATTAACCGTGATCAATTGAGTGGATTTTTTTGGCTGGCCATATCTATTTTCGTTTGCATAGAAGCCAGCCGGTTTGGCATTGGTGATTTTCATTCTCAAGGCCCAGGATTTCTTCCTTTTTTGTCAGGGGTTATGCTCAGTGCATTCTCGATCATTCTCGTTGTAACAAGTACCTCAAAAAAAAAGGAAAAGAGGGAGATAAAGAATTTATGGAAAGGAATGAGCTGGGGTAAGGTCGTATTGGTTTTGAGCCTTCTTCTTATTTATGCTTTGCTGCTTCCGATCCTAGGGTACCTCATAGCGACCTTTGGGTTGATCATCTTTCTATTTGGGATCGTAGGAAAGACAAAAATATGGATTAAGATAGTGGCGGGTATTATTACGGTATTAGCAACTTATATGGTTTTTTGTGTTTGGCTTGAAGTGCAATTGCCGAAAGGGATATTGGGCTTTTAGACCAAAGCCATTCTTTGGGAGATAAGGTAGTGGCCATCTTTCACAATCTTTTCTACGGTTTTTCTGTAGCGCTACAACCTGAACATATTATAGTCTGTTTCCTTGGTGTTTTACTGGGGACCCTCATAGGTGTCCTTCCCGGAATAGGGCCGCTTGGGGCGATAGCCATTCTTCTGCCGGCTACTTTTCGAATGTCACCCGTTTCCGCGATAATTATGTTGGCAGGCATTTATTATGGCGCCATGT
>CAZUHR010000246.1:0-5351 GCA_964620335.1 uncultured Desulfobacteraceae bacterium | reverse complement strand
AATTAAGCCGGTAGTTTAACTTCAGCCTGCCCACTTTTGAGAGATCATAGGTATTTAAATTAAAGAAAAGATTGTTAAAAAAACTAGTGGCCACTTCCTGGGTAGGTGGACTGCTGGGACGCATCTTTCTGTAGATATCCAAGACCCCCTCATCGGAGGTATCGATTTTATCCAAAAGCATGGTGTCTCTAATGGTAGTGCTTACCCCATGTGCATCCAAGACCAGGCACTCTATCTCCTCAATCCCCTTTTCTTGGAGAGTCTTGAGCGCTTCTCTGGTTAGAACCTGATTTACCTCTGCCACAATTTCACCTGTTTTCGGGTCTACCGCATCATCCGCGATTACTCGACCCTCCACATCTTCAAGGCCGATTGGTATTTTATTAATATTGACAGATTGAAGAACCTTATGCAGGCGTTTAGTGTATTTCTCGCCTTTCTCGGCTAAGACCTCTTTGGTGTCGGTATTAACAATGTCTTTGGAAAGTTTCTTTTGATACAAATTTTCAATCTTGGCCTCTTGCCAACACCTATTCATTTTAATCCCAATGATTTCCGTCTGGTAGAAATAGCGTAGGATTTCCTTTGTTGAATATCCAAGAGCCTTTAAAAGGATTGTGACCGGAAACTTCCGTCTCCTATCAATACGGACATACAAGAAATCCTTGGGGTCAAACTCAAAATCAAGCCACGAACCTCTCAGGGGGATAATCCGAGCAGAATATAGGAGCTTACCACTTGAATGGGTTTTTCCCTTGTCATGGTCAAAAAATACGCCGGGGGATCGATGCAGCTGGCTTACCACAACCCTTTCGGTACCGTTGATAATAAAAGTCCCTCGATCAGTCATCATGGGGAGGGTCCCGAAATAAATTTCCTGCTCCTTAATGTCCCTGATACTCTTTGTGCCGTTTGCGGCATCTGTATCAAACACAACCAATCGGACTGTGAGTTTGATAGGAGCTTCATAGGTCATTCCCTTGTTAAGACAATCTTCCTCGTCATATTTAAGATCTTCAAAGGCATATCTAACAAATTCCAAGGAAGAAGTGCCGGCAAAATCATTGATGGGAAAAACACTCTTAAATGCACCCTGGAGTCCAACATCCTCACGTTCTTCAGGAGGGACATCTTTTTGCAAGAGCCGTTCATAAGACTCTTTTTGCATATCTATCAAACTCGGGATCTCTACTGTTTTTTCAATCTTCCCGAAATTTCTTCTTATACGCCTGCTGACACCATCTTGTCTTTGCATGGTATCTCCTCGCTCAATTCGGTTATGGCTCGTAGCTATAGGCTCACTGCCTTGACATGTTCACAAATTCCGACATGAACTATAAGCTAAGGGCTGTAAGCTGTGAACTATTTAATTTCGACGCTCGCACCGGCTTCCTCAAGTTGTGCCTTAATACTCTCAGCCTCTTCCTTTGGGACTCCTTCTTTAACGGGTCCGGGAATCCCATCCACTACGGCTTTCGCCTCCTTAAGTCCTAAACCGGTAATAGACCGAACGACCTTAATCACCTGTATTTTCTTATCACCAACAGCAGACACAATAACATCGAACTCGGTCTTCTCTCCGGCTTCTTCCTGGACCTGTGCAGCCGGAGCAGCCGCTGCAACAGCCACTGGGGTTGCAGCACTCACGCCAAATTTTTCCTCCAATTCTTTCACAAACTCTGATAGTTCGAGTACAGTCATGTTCGAAATATATTCAATAACATCTTCCTTACTGATTTTCGCTGCCATATCTGTTTTTTAACCTCCCTAAATTTTCCGATTAAAAATTACTCTTCACTTTTTTGTTCAATTGCTTTTAATACATTCAACAACTTTACAATTAGGCCGTTCATAACTCTGAGAAAAGATGCCGGAACTGCCTCCATGGCGGCCAAAACGTACGCAAGGAGCACATCCTTTCCCGGTAATTCCGCCAATCTCTTAATAGCATCGGCATCGACTACCTTGCCGGATATCTGCCCGATCTTAATTTTTAACTGCTCAGAGTTTTTGGCAAAATCGACCAAAACCTTTGCGGGTCCAACCCCATCCTCATAGGTGACAGTTATGGCGGACGGGCCCTTCATATGATCTCTAATCAAGCCAGTTTCTGTCTCTTCGCTTGCCAGCTTGAGGAGCCTGTTTTTTACTACATGAAATTCACATTCAACCTTTTTGAGCTCTCTTCTCAAACGGTTCATAGCCTCTACGTTAAGGCCCTTATAGCTCACAAGGAAGGTCCCCTGAGCCTTCTCAAGCTGGCCATGAAGGTCGGCCACAAATTGTTCTTTTTCTCGCCTATTCATTTTCACCTCCTCTCCGCTTGACAATAAAAATGCCAAAGGCAGAGGTGCGAAACACCAAACTTCGCAAAAATCAGTCTCGGCAGGCTTGAATTTTTAAGCCCATGACCGCCATTCGGAAAAACTAATTCCTCACGGTTGAAAAGGCACCTACTGTCTTTGACCAAGAAAACATCAATATCCAATAAAGCGGATGTCTATCAACTATATTTCGTCATCCAAAATGTATATGAGGGGTTCAATTTCAAAAAGAACTCCTTCTATTGAATACGCACAATGCTCATAATTATAAATCCTCTTTCCCACAAGGAAAGCGGCTATTAAAGGTCCTCAAGCTTTTTTCAGTTCATATATAAGCTTTGGGGTTTCTGGCTGGACATTAACCGCGGCTTACTGGTTTAGAAAATCCTTAACATATGCTGGATCAACCTTAATTCCAGGGCCCATACTCGTGGAAACGCCTATACTTCTTAGATAAGACCCTTTGCTTGCAGGAGGTTTCAATCTCATAACAGTATCCATAAAAGCAGCAATGTTTTGTAAAAGTTTTTCCCTGCCAAATGAAACTTTGCCCATCGGCGCATGGAGAACACCGGCTTTTTCAACTTTAAAATCTATCTTACCAGCCTTAATCTCTTTCACGGCCTTGGCAATGTCAAAGGTGACCGTACCTAGCTTGGCATTCGGCATCATACCTCTCGGACCTAAAATACGCCCCAGTTTTCCCACAGAACTCATCATGTCCGGTGTAGCAATCGCCTTATCGAACTCAAGCCATCCCTTTTGAATTTTCTCCAGAAGTTCATCCGAGCCAACATAATCTGCACCCGCTTCAAGGGCTTCCTTCTCTTTTTCACCTTTGGCAAAAACAACCACACGAACTTCTTTACCAATACCATTTGGCAAAACTACAGTACCTCTTACCATTTGGTCGGCATGTCTAGGATCTACTCCCAATCTAACAGCCAAATCAACACTCTCATCAAACTTTCCATATGCACAATCAAGCGCTAATTCTACGGCCTCACCAAAATCATATTTTTTCACTCTGTCAAACTTTTCCGAGCTGTCCCTATATTTCTTTCCTCTTCTCGTCATACTTAATTCACCCTCTCACATCAGGACTCACTGACAGTAATGCCCATACTCCTTGCTGTGCCCTCGATAATTTTGACAGCACCACTCAAATCATAGGCATTTAAATCCTCAAATTTGAGTTTTGCTATTTCCTCCACTTGTTTCCTAGTCACCTCTCCTACCTTTTCTCGGTTCGGTTCGCCTGAGCCTTTGGCAATTTTTGCCGCCTTCTTCAGAAGAACCGCAGCAGGGGGTGTCTTGGTGACAAAAGTGAAAGACCTGTCAGCGTAAATTGTTACAATAACGGGAATCACCGTGCCCGTTTGGTCCTCAGTTCTTGCATTGAATGCCTTACAGAATTCGGCAATATTGACTCCATGCTGCCCTAATGCAGGACCAATAGGAGGAGACGGGTTTGCCTGCCCCCCTTTCACCTGGAGTTTTACTGATCCAATAGCCTTCTTCGCCACGATAAACCTCTTTTGATTCTTGGTAATGTCCGTTGTTTGTAGTCGGTTGTCAGTTGCATCTTTTCCGAAAAATTGTATGTCTAACTTTCCTTATCGAATAGGTTGCCAGATTGCCCGGTTTTTACGACGGGCCACGGACAACAAACAACTGACAGCATCTAAATCTTATTAACCTGGATAAAATCAAGCTCCACAGGCGTTGGTCGCCCAAATATGGTTATAAGCACCCTCAATTTCTCTTTGTCCGGCTTCATTTCCTCTACAACTCCCTGGAAGTTACTAAATGGGCCATCAATTACCCTGACCTCATCCCCCTCTTCAAAACGATACTTGGGCTTAGGGCGACTTATCCCTTCTTCCATCTGACGGATAATTACCTCTGCCTCTTGGTCAGAAATAGGAGCCGGCTTTACTTCACCACCGACAAAACCGGTCACCTTGGCTGTATTTCTAACGGTATGCCAGGTTTCTTTGTTCAGTTCCATCTGAATTAATATATAACCTGGATAAAATTTTCTGGAAGACGTCTTTTTCTTTCCACCTCGCAGCTCAATTACCTGCTCGGTGGGCACAAGAATCTTGCCAAAGTACTCCTCCTGTCCGAGTGTTTTTATTCTCTCTTCCAGGTTCTTTTTCACTTTGTTCTCAAAGCCTGAATAAGTATGTACAATATACCATTTTAGGTTCACATCAGCACCTGAGAATTGATAGTCGGCCATTGAAATCCAGCAACCATAGGCTCATCCGACAATGTTTTTGATAATTTTGATAAGTCCAAAATCTACCAAACCAAGAAAAAACGCCACCAAAAGAGTCAGAACAATAACAACCGCTGTGGTAGCCAATAATTCTTTTCTGGTAGGCCATTTGACCTTTTTTAACTCCATCCTCGAATCTTTTAAAAATTGGCCTGCCACACTGACATATCTTATGGCTGAGCGTTCCTCTGCCTTTTTCCCCTCAATTGTTTTCTTTGTAACACTTCTAACTGGCTTTTTTTTGGCCGGACTTTTTTGCGCCACCGGCACATCAGAATTTTTTGCCTGCTTTTGTCTTGAGGCTACACTTTTTCTTTTCGGATTCTTGCCTTTTTTTTGCCTCTGTTTTTGTTTTTTCATCTCGACCCGATATAGCAATTAAAAGATAGAGCTACAGGATAAACTCCAATATTTATATACAAAATAATGGCAGGCCAGGAGGGATTCGAACCCCCAACACCCGGATTTGGAGTCCGGTGCTCTAGCCGTTAGAGCTACTGGCCTGCATTTTTCAATATGAGCTACTTCGTTTCCTTATGAACAGTATGAGTTCTGCAAGAAGGACAAAATTTTTTAAACACCAGCTTATCGGCCGTGTTTCTCTTGTTCTTTGTGGTCGTATAATTTCTTCTCTTGCATCTTTCACAGGCTAGGTTAACAATATCACGCATCCTTTAAACGACTCCTTCTACTCGATGATCTCACTAATTACACCTGCACCAACAGTCCTACCACCTTCACGA
>CAZUHR010000245.1:0-5360 GCA_964620335.1 uncultured Desulfobacteraceae bacterium | reverse complement strand
GGTATTTGCAGAAGTCCTCAAGGTTTTCCGGTTGTGAGAGGTCAACCTGTTTTGGAATGATACCCTTAACCTGATCAGCGAGTTCATTAAGACGATCTATCCTCCTTGCCGCTGCTATAACCTGAAGGCCCTTCTTTGCAAGCCTAGTAGCGGTTTCCCGGCCCATTCCACTGCTTGCCCCGGTTACCAAAGCTGTTTTTCTTTTTTCTCCCATGTTTACCTCCTCAAAACTGAGTGAACTTATCCGCACTAAAACGCGGCCCTTCTAATTTTCACATAAAATTATCGCTTCCCATTTACTATTCCATTCTTCCCCCAACCCCTTTACATATACATATATTTGGATTAAAAACAGAAACCAAAATATCATGAAGCCCACTTATCCTTGACCCACAATTCCAATTTGCTTTTACTCATTACCCAAAAAACAAGTTATTATCAACTTATGAATCGATTCTCAGCATTTTCAACTTAATCGACAACATCCCGCTTTTCAGTCCGCTCATTCCTGCCTTCATGGGTCATACAATTTCTAGAAGCGCATCTAGATACTCTAAGGTATAATCAGGCTCAGGATCACCCGGTTCCATTACAGATCTCCCCTTTGTAGCCAGAAGAACCGTACTGGCCCCCGCCTCCCTTCCCGAAATTATATCGAAACGAAAATCTCCCACCACCAGTAATTGAGAAGGTTGCAACCCCATTTCGGCCGCGGCCTGAAGAACACCGTCCGGGTGGGGCTTGGGCTGAGAAGTATCGCGGGTGATAATAGCGGCAAAGTCGTTTATAGAAACACCTCTAAATTTCTCAAGTGACTTTTTTACTGAAGCCAGGCTATTTCTGGTTAGAATCCCTAAGATAAAATTTCTCTCCTTGAGCTCCAGCAAGCATTTTTCAGCACCTTCATTGGGCCGAGAGGCCTCAGCTGCTGCTGCTTCTTTCTGAACTAAAATCTTCATAAGCTCAGCCCGGCGGCCTGCAGGCTGGATCTCCAGATACTCCAGGATCGTTTCATCCGGAGGGCAACCCATTTCTTCCTTGATTGCCGGAAAATCGATGGCACCGGGTTCTGTTAGGGTCCCGTCGAAATCAAATAACACACCTTGGATATCCATCTATCTTTCCCTATATGACTCGGCAATCAAAAATAAAACTCGCTGTTACAAGATGTCTGTTTACCATCAATAAAGCGGATAGTCACGCATATTATAAATTGAACTGCTCACGACTGAGCATCTTTAAAATAAAAAACCATTCTTTACAATAGCTCTAAAAATTGATAGATTTTAAGATATACGACTCAGTCTAACAGTGGTATATCCATGAGCTCCCTTATCCCCTGACTATTCATCCCCGCCATAAATGGCGGTTTTCCTGAGAGCTTTTCATAAAAGGAGGCCAGATGAAAAAGACCTTAACAGTAATAATTGTCTTGATTATATTTTCGGCTCTTTCCCCCTGCAATGCAGAACAGGCAGGAGACAGTTATGGCAAGGCAACATTGCCCGACGGTTCTATATATGAAGGTCATTTCGAAAATAACTTATTTAACGGTCATGGCACATTGACTTGGAGAGATGGCAGTAGATACGAAGGGGAGTTCAAAGACGGATTAAAAAACGGTAAAGGGGTCTTTTCGGATCAAAATGGAACCAGATACAGAGGTGATTTCAAGGAAGGATTATATCACGGAAATGGCGTTTTCATTTCGCGGACTGGAACCACCTACAAAGGGGAATTCAAAAACGGCCTATACCATGGAAAAGGAGTCTTTGTCTCTCGTTCGGGAACAAGATACGAGGGTGAATTCAAAGAAGGTTTATATCACGGAAATGGCGTTTTTATTTCCCACTCGGGTACCAGGTACGAAGGACAGTTTAAAGACGGATTACCTCATGGAAACGGGATTCTGATTTCCAGTTCAGGAGATATATATAAAGGCAAATTTGAGAATGGAAAAAAGACTTCCCGCTAAAACAAAAAAATTGAAGACTTATTTCTAAAACTCTATGCCCAGTCTTGCAAACCACTCATTTAGACTTTCATCCACTCCATTGGGATTGCCAACTTCTACTTCATAGTTGCTCCTGCGGAATTCACCCATTAAATTGCACACAAAATCATCTTTCTCAAAAAGGGTGAATGTAAAGCCCAGGCTGTACCTGTCCTCCAGATGGCCGTCCTGTTTACCTGCTATGTCGTCATCAAACGCCTCATAGCGTATTGCTATTTCCAGGGGGTCTATCACCTGAAATGCAAGGGCCGCAAACCAGGCCGATTCGTCATGCTCGCTGTTATCGGCTGAATCAGGTTCTCTATTGACGGCACAAATATACTCCCCATCAAAACTGAGCCTCCAGAACTCTATATGCACCGCCCCGCCTGCTGTCTCGTTTCTGTGACGATCTCCGGGCTCAGAATCCCAGAACCCGGCCAATGTAAAAGCATCAACAGGCGAAATGGTTATGTTGCCTATAAATGAAGATACATCGTCGGTCTCGGCATACCCGGCACTCATGCCTCCTGGACGCCATCCGGGCAAGGCTCCGGCTGCGTCTTTATAGTCCCTGTTTAATTCATATGCACCATCCAGCATGTGGACCATTAGTTCCTCGCCTTTATAGACGGTCCCGGAAATATCCACGCCAAGGAATCCAGGCACAATCCCGAGCGTTGCACCTGGCCTCACAATCTCATATAGATCCTGGGTGAGCGGATCATTGATCAAATGGCTTTCGAATAAACCGAAAGGCTGGCCTCTGTGGCCGCCTACAAAGTAGAAAGGAAACCCGTCCTTCTGCAAGGTAATGCTGGCCTCATCCCAGAATACCCGGCCATCCTCCGAGCCTAAGTTTTCTCCTTTCAAAACAAAGTTGCCGGTTACGTATTCATGAAAGGCCACCTCAACACCCAATTCCGCGGTGCCAATATCCAGTTCGGAAGTAGAATCATTGACCGTATTATTCCCGATATCGCTGTCATCTGCAGAGCTGTAGTCGAGCTCAATGGCACCGGAAAAAGTAATCTTATCGGTCCATCTCTCCGGTGCCTTCGCCTTTTCAGGTGCAGGTTCTTCAACCATTTTCGTTTGTGCCTTAAGCTCATTAATCTCCTGATCTTTCAGCTTCAGCGCCTCCTCAAGCCTTCTGACCCTTTCTTTTATTGCCTTCAGTTCCTGCATGAGTTCATAGTTAGACATGTTCTCTGCAGAGGCAATACGAGGAAGCATAAAGGCCGTTACCAAACAAAGCGTGATTGAATATGTAATTATTTTCATTGTTCTATTCGCCTCCTATTTTTCAAAGCCGTGCAGGCAATTATTATGCGTCTCTATTTTTATTTGATTTTCTTCTAATATTTGCTAACTATTCTCTGGATCTTTTCTATCTCTGGATCCACTTCTTTCCCAAACCTCAATATATGTTCCTCGATGCCGATATTGTCCTCTGCTGTATTTACAACAGCCTCCAGAAGCTCTTTCATACCTTGATTCTTTTTGCCCACTGTGAGAACCACCGGGACCCCAATTAAATGCGACATCTTATCAACGTCAATACTAACTCCGTTCTTTTCAGCAAGATCGCTCATGTTGAGTGCAACCACCACTTTGGCCTCTAGTTCTTTGAACTGAGTGGTAAGATAAAGATTTCTCTGGAGGTTCGATGCATCCACAATGTCAACAACCACATCGGGCTTTTCTTTTATGATAAAATCCCTCGCCACCACCTCCTCTATGGAGTAAGCAGTCAGGCTATATGTTCCGGCTAGATCGATCACTCTTATCTCATATCCATTGTATTTGCATGTCCCCTGTTTCTTTTCTACCGTGACACCCGGCCAGTTGCCACATGCTGCCTGGCCCCAGTGAGGTTGTTAAAGATAGTTGTTTTGCCATTTCAAACCTCCCTTACCTCACACTCCTGATCCAAACTGATTTCGTCCAGTGTTAATACGTACTCCTGAAAAAGCAAAAAGGCGCAACTCGGGTCATGACCCCTCTCCAAGTTACGCCTTCACTTTCTCCGCGCTTCTAATGGCCAGAGACCGTAAGACATTCCTTATAAAGATTTATACTTCCAATTAAGTTTAGAGAAACTAATATTTCACGGAATTTTTTCTCAAGCATTTTTTTATGAAGTTTTGGCTTCCATTATCAGATAATGCTCAAGGAAAAACCGTTTTTTGCCAGCCTTATATCCTCAAAACCGGTTGCTTTTATCAGGCCGGGGAGTTTTTTGAACAGTTGATACCTTGTTGACGACATCCATATTGATTCATTCAGATTCCATCAATACCAGTGCAAGCTTTTTGCGAAGGGCCTCCAACCTCTTGGATTTAAACGACTTCCTGCTCTCTTCCAGAACCTCTATGGCCTCTTTAACTGCCTCTTTGAGCCTGCTTTGATCAGGGTAAAAGGGGGACAGAATATGACTCTTAAGGCTATCCTCGCTTACCATTTGCTCTAGAATCGTGTTCACAAGATAGCGATGCATGTCTATTCGCTGGTGAAGCTCCTCTGCACTTTTATCAATTGCTTCTATGAGATCCTTTTTATTCACACATTTCATTTGTTAGAAGCATAAAACTAACTTAGAGGAATCTAACTATAATTAGAAAAAAATTTACACCACCATCATCTTGCGGGCCATGCCTCGGCCGATAGCCAGACTACAGCCCTTTAGAACAATCAATATCGGGCCGTTATTGTTTCCATTTAAGACCCTTAGTCTTTCTCCAGGCACAAGACCCATGCTGTAGAGCCTCGACCGGATCCCCCGTCCCCCGTCAATTCCTATAAGTGTTACCTCTTTACCCGGTTCAACTCCGCTGAGTACCATCGCCTTCTCTCTCATCCCTTTTTATTTCTATGGCTTCTTTAAAAATATTGGAAAAGTCCTTCATCATATCCGCGCATTTTTCCGGATTTCCACCGTGCCTACGGTACTCGTCAAAGTTTTCAAGCCAGCCTGAACCGGTCCTCGGGCAGAATTGAAGAAATTCCATAAATTCTACGAACCGATCCAGAGTAGATGGGCTCACGGCGTGTTCCATTTCACAGGCTTCCTTATCAGCTTTCTTTGGATCGACCTTCAAGATGTCAACCAAAAAATTACGAAGGACATGATGCCTTCTACTGATTTCTTTACCAATTCGGTTTCCCTTTTTTGTCAGCTCGATATACTCGTATTTTTCATAGTCGATCAAATCCCTCTTGCTGAGTGTCTTGAGCATATTCGTCACCGTGGGCATCTTCACCCCAAGTGTTTTGGCAATATCCTTGACCCGGACAACCCTTTTTTCGTTGTCCAGGTTAAAGATAGCCTCCAGATAATCCTCCATCGCCGGAGTCAACGGCTTCT
>CAZUHR010000244.1:0-5387 GCA_964620335.1 uncultured Desulfobacteraceae bacterium | reverse complement strand
ACGGTTCTCATCCACCTCTGCTTCATAGCATTTACAGTGCTCGGCGGGTTCCTGGCACTCAGGTGGAAATGGTTGGCCTGTGTCCATAAAAGATCTATATGCCCATAATAGAGATTGTTGAAGAGGCAAACAAGACACCGGTCGAACTCAAAGAGCGAAAAATACGGGGGGCAAAGGTTTCAAAAATTGATTTGTAAAAAGCTAAAAACAGATCAGCTCATCGACGATGAGAACGGAAGAAGATAACCAGGCTCTCCACCAGTTCTGCCATAAACGTATAGTCCAGCTTTTCCATGGTATCGCATGACAGGTGATAATGTGGATTGCGGTAAAAGGCGGTGTCCGTGATCATCACTGCCTTGAAACCCTGATCCCAGAAGGAAGAATGGTCGCTGAGTCTCACTGAAGGTAAGAACCATCCTGACAATGGAACGGTCAGATTGACTACAGGGAGTTCTCAGGTGATCTTGTAATCGCTCGGCAATCTTCTGAACAGCATTGAATTCATCCTTTGACATTTGAAAAACCCATGCAATCCACAGACCAGTATTTAATTCCGATACCAGTGGCATACCGCCTACAAGGGTTGACTATTTTATCTTTTCAATAAGCCGGCCATATCTTTTGGCGGGGAATGTTTTTATTCCGCCATAAAATCCTTTCCTGAATTTCGGTATTTTGGTCAAGAGCATCATGATTGGCCTAAAAATCCTTATTCTAATCTCTTTTTGCGGGAAATCGTAGAGTCCGTGACTTTTATAATATCGATGGTCCGCCTGCCAAATAGGTCGCAGCCGCCCCCAAATATCGTCTCTGAAAACTTTATGCCCGCCAACACCTAAAAAGCTTTGCGGTTTTATATATGCTTTTTCTGAAAATTTGACCAAGCGTCCTGCCAGACTCTGCAGTTGTCCGTCTATTTCCGAGGAATTTTCACATTCATCACTTATGATATCCACGTGACCGGCATGCTGTCGTGCGACGGAGGAGGCTTCCAATATCTGGATGAGATTTTGATTCTGACTCAAGGGTCCTGAAATGATATACCCTATCTGCTTACCAGCCAGTGAAGGTGTGTGGTTCCAGAAATAGGCCCGGTCGAAAAATGTTTTCCATTTGGAAGAAAGATAGCGCCCCTTAACTACGCCGGCAAAAACGATAATATCTGCTGTTCTAACCCGATTGTTATAGAAGTCGCTAAACCCGTCTTTTTGTACGCAGTTATAATCATACCCGCACCGCATACAACCCAGGCATGGTCCTTGAATGTCAATGTCGTTCAGGTCAATCAGTTCTATCTCATCCGCGAAAGACTCTCTGAACCTGTCAATCATTTTTCCCAAATTGGAATCCTTATCATAGGTATCCGTTAGAACAACAACCTTTCGGCCGTTGCTTTTGATCTTTTCTTCCGGGGAAGACGGTTGATAAACGAAATCGCTGAAGGTCATGGGCCTGAACAATCTGGAAGTGGTAGTTTTATTTTTTATAGCCTCAAACAAATTTTCTGCGAAAACAACCAGGGTTTCTCTTTCATTTTCTTTCATGAGGTCCAAAATATCAAAAGATAATCCATCTACATATTTCATTCCCAGATCCTCACATACCGCCCTGATATAATTGTGGGCAGTGTGATCATAGAAATGAATGGATGTGGATAGAGCCGCTGCGTACTTATCTTCGAAAGCATCTTCCACGCCTCTTTCGGAAATCAGTTCAATAAATCGCATATATTGTGCTGCCACGACCAGAACCCACAGGCCGAAACACCATAATACACCGTCGGATAACCTGATTTCTTCAATAATATTCATGAAAGTCTTTTCGTCGTTTTCAATCTTTTTGATTTTTTGAGAAACATTAATTGTCTTAAATTCATGCCGGGGGAACTTTTTCTGAAGGAAATGCACATACTGCAATGTTATACTGTATTCGCCTTTTGGGCTTCCGTTTAATACGATGATCTTCACGGCACTACCTCCAAGCATAAAGTGAATTGTGATAGTACAGTTTTTTCCACCGGGGGACAAGAAACACAGGATATTTTTTTCAAAAAGGAATGTTGAGTTTTTGAAAACTATATATTAATTAGTGCTCATCCGAAAATAGATATTTTCTGATTCGTGCTATCAGCCTTCAGCTATCAGCAAAAAGCAAACAGTTTCTTTAAAAGATGGATCTTGGATCAATGAATATTGCTAAAAGGATAATTAAATTTTGGGATATCTATTACGGCTGGATTATCGTAGCCGTAGCATTGATCTCCATGGGATTCTGGCTGGGAATCCGCAACAGCTTCTCTGTATTTTACGTCGCCCTCCTGGAAGATTTTTCTTGGAGTCGAGGAGAGTCCGCAGGGGTCCAGTCAATGGCCCTCATCTCCTATACGGTATTGGCCCCTCTGGTCGGTGGCCTGATAGACCGGTTAGGACCTCGCCGGGTAATCGTACCAGGTATCGTTGTTCTAACGCTTGGTTTAGCACTAAGCGCAACCATAGACACACTCCCCCAGTTCTACTTTTATTACGGTATCATTATGGGGGCCGGGATTACATGCGTGGGAATCGTGTCCTACTCGGCGATTCTGTCCCACTGGTTTGAAAAAAAGCGCGGACTGGCGAGCGGCATAGCCGTTTCAGGGATGGGGCTCGGGACATTTCTGCTGGTCCCTGTCTCTCAACGCTTCATCTCAATGTGGGGCTGGCGTATGACTTTTATTGCTCTTGCGGTCCTGACTCTCATAATCCTAATGCCCCTAAACGGCCTCTTTTTAAGACACAAACCCGAAGAAGTGGATCAGCACGTCGACGGAATATGTAGCGAAGAGCCAATAGATAAAACATGCTCGGAAGTCACGGAAAAGACAACTTTACAGTCAGATTGGACGCCCGGGAAGGCGTTACTATCGACAAACTTCTGGGCCCTGATGGCCTTTTGCTTCTTCTCAATCATCGGTATCTACGTCATCCTTGTCCACAACGTCAGGTTTCTGGTAGATCAGGGTATTGAAAAGATGACGGCAGCCCTTATTTTTGCAGTTGTTGGTGCAATTTCCTCTGTCTTTCGAATATTTTGGGGCTGGCTCTCAGACCGAATAGGACGTGAAATCACCTTTACCCTGGGAATGATATGCGCGAGTATTGGTGTCGGCTTTCTGCTTTTGATAGAAAGGACGGGTGCCAGAGGTTTCATATATCCATTCGCACTCTTTTTCGGCATCGGCTGGGGTGTATCGGCTCCCATGTTCATGTCCACGGCCGCGGATCTTTTCAAAGGGAGGATATTCGGCCTTATCTATGGTCTAGTGGAAGCGGGTATCGGTGTTGCGGGGGCCTTTGGGGCATGGATGGCCGGATTCATCTTTGACAAACATCAGAGTTATCAATGGGCCTTTGTCATGACTATCATTGTTTTTTTATTTTCCATTTTATTTATCTGGCTGGCCGCCCCACGAAAAACTCGCTTGTCTCGTGCATGAATCCATGTATCTGTTCATCGATTCCAATCCGTGTTCCTTTGGCCTTTTCAATTGACACACATGAGCCCTTAACCTATTATAACACATTTAATTGCCACAGAAAGAAGGTTGCCATGCCTAAACCAATCCTTATTGTCAGCTCCTTAGATACAAAGGGTTATGAAGTCGAATTTCTGAAGAATCTCATCGAGAATAAGGGTCATCAGACAGTTATCTTAGATATGAGTACCAGGGGCGAATCACCTATCCCTGCAGATATTTCATGTCAAGACGTTGCAGAAGCCTGTGGCTCAAACTTAGATGAGGTTAAGAATCCGGCAAAAAATAGAGATGAAATAACCTCAATAATGATTAGAGGAGCCATTATAAAAGCCCTGGAATTGTATCAGGCGGATAAACTGAGTGGTGTCATCGGTGTGGGTGGTGTGAGTAATACATCCATGTCAACCGATATTATGAAAGCCCTGCCTTTTGGTGTGCCGAAATTAATGGTCTCCAGCGGTGCTGCAATGCCGAGCTATGCAGGTGGATTCTTCGGCTCTTCGGACATAACAATAATGTCTTCGGTTGTGGATATGGCAGGTCTCCATGAGCTCAGCAGGAGCGTTCTGATCAGGGCCGCAGGTGCAATCTGCGGAATGGTCGAGACAGGTGCGGAAGCAGTTACAGACTCACTCAAACGGAAAGAGACCCCGCTCATTGCGATAACTGAATTTCATTACTCTGATATGTGCTGTAAGCTTGTATGTCAATCTCTTGAAGAAAAAGGATATAAAATGATTCCTTGTCACGCTCAAGGAGTCGGGGATAGGGCAATGGACAGGCTCTTGGATCAGGGAATCTTTGACGGTGTTGTTGATATCGTGCCCAGCGGATTGAGTGAAGAGTTGTTTGGCGGAAACCGTGCGGCAGGCCCTGACAGACTCGAGGCGGCAGGGAAAAGAGGAATTCCCCAGATTATAACCCCGTGTGGTTTTGAAATGATCAGCTGCGGACCTTTAAAGAGGAAAGACAGCGGTGACCCGTTATGGATCTCCCGAAATCTGGCTGACAGAAATTATTATCACCATGACGCCTATCGGGTGCAGGCAAGAACAAACGCGGATGAATTACAACTCATTGCAAGGACGGTGGCCGACAAGCTGAACAAGGCAAAAGGACCCGTAAAGGTCCTGATACCCGAAAGGGGCTGGTCGGCATTGAGTGTTGAAGGTCAAGCGCTTCATGATCCTGATACTGACAAGGCTTTTGTTCAAGAACTGGAAAAGCATCTTAAACCTGAAATCGAAGTCATCAGGCTTGATACGGACCTTAATTCCTCGGATTTTGCGGCAGCCGTATCGGAGAATTTCGATAAAATGATGAAAAAACACGGTGAAAAGACCTAAATACCTCCCCGATCATTCCCGAAATATTTCTCTTATCCTTTGACAAACCGATTCAGGCGGCCAGACGCTGTATGTCTCTCTATGGATTATCTGCAAATAGGTCTGATCGCTGTTCCCTATCGGCCGCGTGAGAAGTCGCGGACAAACCCTCGCATTGATGCGGAAATAATCATCCTCCCTTACGGAAAATATGGACACATTGAAACTGTAGATATTTTCGAGGCTGAAATATTTTAATATTTTTGACAGGCCCTTGATAACAGGAAAAAACTCGTCCTCCTCGATACCACAGAAGGAGTCGTGCTCGCCGACTATGCACCATATGTCGGGAAGAAAGCTTTGGGGCACATAACTCATAAACCAATAGGTCGGCCCTTTCTTCCCGATGAAACGCTCTCCGAGTTTTTGTTCCGCCTCAATAAAGTCAGGCCAGAAGTGACTCCTGTTTTTCTCATAATACTTTCTACAAGCCTCCATCTGGATGCGGTGCTGGTTGGTTGGTACCTCTCCGCAATTAACTT
>CAZUHR010000243.1:0-5387 GCA_964620335.1 uncultured Desulfobacteraceae bacterium | reverse complement strand
CGCTGGGCATTGTCTCGGGCATCATCGGGATCGGCGGGGGCGTGCTTATGATCCCGATCATGGTCTTTTTCTTGAAGTTCAAGATGCACCAGGCCGTCGGCACTTCTACGGCCCTGATGATCTTCACAGCCATCGGCGGATCGTTCTCTTTTCTAATTAACGGCTTAGGTGTCCAAGGATTACCTCCTTATTCAACAGGATATCTGAACTGGCTTCAGTGGATCCTTCTGGCCGGGTGCAGTATCCCCCTTGCCATCGTTGGGGCGAAAACGGCACACCTGCTACCGGCGAAGCAGCTCAAGTACATTTTTATCGCCGTGATGTTCTACATGGGCCTGAAGATGATCGGATTTTTTACCTGGTTACATCTCCCTATATAGGGTTGTCCACTTTCATGGGAGAATGATGCCTGAGGGGGGGGTCTTGCCTTTGGCTTTCGTCATCAGCCTTTTCTTTGATGGCATTCATATAGAAATCAAGACTGCGCTCCAGAAGAAACTCAATTACCGCATTTTTCTTCAAAATAGAGTCTTCCTCGCCCAAGGCCCCGGCAGCATCAAGGCATGCCCGTGACGAGTCTTCCTCGCCCAGCTTAAAAAAGATATAGGCCATCTCCTCAAACCTGTGTTTCAACAGGCCACGCTTTTCGTCATCAAAGAGCTTCTCCATGCACTTCTCTTTGATCTGCCTTGCCCTCTCTAATTTCTGGATTTCTGTAAGGACTATAGGACTATCATCCAGTTTCAGGATATCCTCCATAAATGGCCTCAGGGGCTCAAATTCAATAAACCATGATTCCATTGGTTTATGCTTGAATAGATTTATGAGCTGGGAATTTGTTAAGACAGCATCAGACACCGATACCTCTGATATGAAGTCGTGGATAACCGGACTATCAAGCAAAGCAATATCCTTCAGTAAAAGGGGTCTGAGCTCAAGGTAATCTGCAGGCCCATTTGAATGAAGTCTTATATGCTGGTGATAGGCTTTTTCAAGAATAGTGGCGGCATGCGTCAAAGAGGTCTCCACCAGGGGCCCTGTTTCCTTCGACAGGCTGTCTCTTATCTCTTTGATGCGCTTTTTACTGAAGGTGGCGTAAAAAAACTCCTGAAACCCCTTTTCGTCAGAAACCACCCCCGCCCCCATTTTCCGGCCCTTCATATCCCTTTCCATAAGAATCAAAACCGCCCGGGAGCCTACCATGTCTAAAACTGGCCCCGCATAGGCGATAGGCTTCTCTTTTGGGGGCGGCTTTAGGATATTTCCGGAACTTCCCCTTTCCGGATAAAACTCACCTACAGGAATACCCCTCTTCCTCAGTTTGAACGCTGCCCGCTTTATCGCCTTAAGTACCGGCTTTTCCTTGAATCGCTCACTGAGTGCCAGAAGCAATGAAACGGAAGGGCCCTCTGAAAGAGGCAATCGCTCGACAAGTATTTCGGCGAAGCGTGAATCTGGAATCTTGCGAACAATTTCGGAGGGCTCAATATCTTTGAAGTCACTAAGTAGGGTATTTAAAAGCTTTCCTTCATGGTCAGTCAAGGAATGAGGTGCCGATATCTTCTTCTTAGATTTCTTTTTGCGCTTCATGATCAGGCGGCCGTCTTTTCCTCAATAGCAACCTGATCACTAAAACCTGCTTCTTTCAGGTAAACATTAATGGTTTCGTCCGGGGCAGTATCCCACACGCCCCCCACATAATTGGCCATGATCGGTAATTCCCTGCAACTAGCTCCCCTGTCCACCAGGATGGCCAGCTCAATCTTTTTCGGTCTGCCATAGTCCATAAGTGCATCCATGGCGGCCCTTACGGTTCTTCCTGTAAAAAGAACATCATCCACCAAGACAATCGTCATATCATCAACGGAAAACGGTAATTCGGTTTTCCCAACTATTGGGGTAGGGCCGATTCTTGTCCAGTCATCCCGATACATGGTAATATCAAGAATTCCAATAGGTGGTACGGGCACGTTCTTAGAGGCGATAGCCTCCTGAAGCCGGTTTGCCAGGAAGGCTCCGCCGGTCCGGATACCTACCAATACCAAGTCTTTCATCGACTCATTCTTTTTAACAATCCCACGAGCAATCTCATTAATTTGCTCGGAAATATCCTTTTCTTCCAAAATAACCCTTTTTTCCATACAAACCCTTTTGGTAAAATATGAACACGCCGTTCAACTTGGCTTGCGAGATGTCTCTAATAAAAAAATTTTATATTCAACTAATAAATATATTATGTCAATTAAATTATGGTCTTAACCAAATTGACCGGGATTCTTCATTTAAGCGATTTCTTGACTTTAACTCACTTTTACATTACGGGGAAATTGTTTTATTGATTCAGTTCAGGAAATCCTAGACTATGAATTCGACGTCAGAAAAAGCAATCCTCGACGAATTGAGCAAGAAGCTTGGCTACAGATTTAGAAAACCAGAATTGCTCATGCAGGCGTTTCGGCACGCCTCTTATGTAAACGAGCAGAGCGATTCGAATCTGGAAGATAATGAACGCCTGGAATTTTTAGGAGATGCTGTATTGGACCTGGCGATCAGTCATTTTCTTATGGAACTCTTTAAAGATGCAGAAGAAGGAATTTTGTCAAAATACAGGGCAATGGTGGTAGATAAAGCCGGGCTTTACGAGATGGCCTTAAAACTGAATTTGGGTGAATACCTCCTGTTGGGTAGAGGAGAAGAACAAAGTCGTGGTAGAGAAAAACCTTCCATACTGGCGAATACCACTGAAGCCCTTATCGGAGCACTGTATCTTGACTCAGGATTTGATAATACAATGGAGATCATTAGAAGATTGTTTTCACCCCTGCTTGAAAAAATCGCAACAAAGGAGACCGTTTATGATTTCAAGAGCTCTCTGCAGGAATATACTCAACAAACATACAAGGCGCTGCCGGAATACCGCCTGATGGAAGAGTTCGGGCCGGCCCACGACAAAACTTTTAAAGTGGTATTGGCTTTGAGCGGTGTAGTCTTGGCCGAAGGAATAGGAAAAAGTAAAAAAGACGCCGAACAAAGTGCAGCCAAGGAGGCCTTTTTTTGTCTAAAGGAAGACCCAAACATTTGATTGTGCCTATTTTCATCCCGAATCAGGGATGCCCGCATCGATGTGTTTTCTGCGAGCAGGAAAGAATTACCTCACAAGTCGGCCAGTCTGTTGACCGAAAACATGTAAAAAAAATCCTTGATAAATCAATCCGCACAAATGATTTCAACAGGCTGACCAATCCGGAAGTTGCCTTCTTTGGCGGCACCTTTACAAGACTTCCTACAAGCCGGATAAAAGAACTCCTTGAAGCAGTTAATCCATACATTAGAAAAGGCCTTTTTCATTCTATCAGGGTCTCCACACGTCCGGATGCGCTTGACGAAGAGCGTCTTGAATTGATGAAAAGTTATGGCGTATTTACTGTAGAGTTGGGTGCTCAATCCATGGATAACAAGGTCCTTTCACTGTCTAAAAGAGGACATACCGCTGAGGATACGGTCAATGCAGTCAAGACCCTAAGGGAAAAGGGATTCAGGGTAGGGATTCAGCTTATGCCTGGCCTGCCGGGCGATTCTGAAAAAAAAATACACTCAACGATTACTGAGGTCATAAAACTCCACCCGGATATGGTCCGCTTATATCCGACTTTGGTTATTCAGGGGACAGAGCTTGCCCGGTGGTACAGTGAAGGTCGGTACCGCCCGATGCCCCTTGAGAAGGCCGTAAGTATATGTATTGAAAGCTGTATACGATTAGAAGACAAGGATATCCCTGTTATCAGGATCGGACTTATGAGCTCTCCTTCGCTTCTTGAAAAAGACCAGATAGTGGCAGGTCCCTGGCATCCTGCTTTTGGATTCCTGGTTCGTACAGGCATACATCAAAAAGGCATTGAACAGGATCTGCCAAGGCCCGGCGAGGCGTCAAAGATCAAGATCCGTGCCCCGAAGAGGGAAATCCCCCTGCTTAGGGGATATAAAAATCTGGGGCTTGAGTGGATTGAGCGCAAGACTGGCGCTAGGATTAACGGCATAGAGACCGATGATTCCATTCTTCCCGGACGGGTGATAATCGAAAAGTTATGAACTTTCTCTCAGGATTCATAGCAATCGTTGGCCCCCCGAATGTGGGGAAATCCACGCTCTTAAATCGAATCTTGGGTTCAAAATTGGCCATCGTTTCCCCTAAACCCCAGACTACCCGAAATCGCATTCTTGGCGTTCTTCACGGAGATGGCTATCAAATGGTGTTCATTGATACGCCGGGCATCCACAAAACGCGAACTGCTCTACACAGAAGCATGGTCAAATCAGCGCTCGCGACCTTCCAGGAAGTGGATATCATACTTTTTATGATCGAGATGGGCTATCCTGATGACCCCGGGATCCCAACTATCGTCGGCAATATACATGGAATAACAAAGCCTTGTATACTGGTGATTAACAAGATCGATACCGGTTCAAAGGAACAACTTCTACCGATCATGGACAAATACAGAAAATTACATCCTTTTGACTCCATTATTGCTATTTCCGCCCTTACCGGTGATGGCATGGACACGCTTATTTATGAACTAAGATCGAATTTGACACCAGGGCCCCAGTTTTTTCCTGAGGATATGAGCACGGAACTGTCAGAATCTTTCCTTGCTTCAGAAATCATCCGCGAAAAAATATTTCGGTTAACGAGAAATGAAATACCCTATTCATGTGCCGTTACAATAGACAGGATGGAAGAGGTAAAGGGCAAAAATCTCCTTTCCATTGCAGCCAGGATTAATGTGGAGACAAATTCACAGAAGGGCATCCTTATTGGAAAGCAGGGAAGAATGATTAAGGCCATTAGTCGTTCAGCCAGGCTGGAGTTGGAAAAGATATTCGGGACGCGGGTATATCTGGATCTCAAGGTAAGGGTAGAGAAAAACTGGACAAGAGACACCAGGGCCTTAGGTCGTTTGGGTTATTAGATTACAAAAAAATAACCGCTCGAAGGAGCGGTTATTTTTTTAGGAGGAAAGAGTAATTTGTTTGCTGGTTTATTGAGTCTGCAAGATGCTTGCCAAAAATAGATATTTTTTCCCATTGCCACATAACTCATTGTTTAAACGCATCTTTTTGTCATTCCGTATTTTCCGTTTTCCCCCGCGGATTACCCCAAAAGTACAAAACTTTGTACCAAAAAATAGTCAAATCAAAAGCTTATTGTACAAATAGCTTAAATTATTGATAAAATATTAGTACAAAATATTGTACCGGAAAAATCCCTGGCAGCAACAAAGCCATATAACCATCTCAAATCATTATAAAATAACAAGTGCAAAATTTTTTACCCTAAACTACTATGCTATACTTCTTCATCTTATGCTGGATTAAACTTTTAGTAA